>WBUR01000006.1 GCA_008933615.1 bacterium
AATGGCATATTGGCGCGGCAAATCGTTCTTATTGATCTTATCGTCAAGATAGATAGGCGCCATGTGTTTCCCGATCCGATGTTTTTAAACTTATGATTTTTAGTTTGTCTCTGTTAGAACGAACGTAGCGCTGAATGGTAAGGCGTTCATCCAATGTATCCTGATCTTCAATTGTTTTTTGTTTTTTCACATCCCCAGATTCAATAATCGCTTCAACATCCTGCAATTCATTTTCGGCAAAAACTCTTTTCAGTAAACCGTCAACGATCAGGTAGCCGGTACAGTCTTCGGGGTTATGGATCAGATACTTCTCTTCATAACTTTCCGGAATATCCTTTATCCGGGTTTTTTCACGGCGCAGAGCTTTCCGCATTTCAGTCAGTTCCGGCCTCTTTGTTTCCCGTGATTTTAAAAACAAATCTATGTTTTCTTTCGTGTCCAAACGTGTATAATACGATAATATAGTTTTCGCTTCTTCAATATGTTCGCTATACGCCGCCGGGTCAATCCCTCCGCCGCATGCGCCGGAACAACCGCCCAACTGATAGGAAAAGCAAAATCCCTTTTGATTCCGTTTTGGCTTCATTAGTTCCGGGCAAAGTTTCAAATGTTTCTGCGTTTTGTCCAAAAGGTATGTAAGAAATTTAACGGATCGAAATGGTCCAATATACTCGTTTCCGTCATCTATCTTGGAATCGACAACTAACAATTTTGGGTATATATCGTCTGATATTTTTACGAACATATATCCTTTTCGCTGAATCTGCTGAACGTTGTAAAAAGGCTGGTGCTTCTTTATCAGACGTGACTCAAGGATGAGCGATTCAAGTTCGCTTGAACAAACGATCGCGTCGAGTCGTTCCGTATAACGCAGCAACCGCTTTTTTTTAGGAATATCGTCTTCACGTAAATGGCTCAACACCCTCGATCGGATATTATTGCTCTTTCCGATGTATAACGGGAGATCGTTAGCGTCCTTGAACATATAAACGCCTTTGGCTGAAGGCAACTGCATAATTTCAGGCTTAAGCCGTTCCTGCCACTTATCTGTTTTTTCAAGCGTTCGGGCAAATTTTGTAAAAACTTCAACTGCATTAGGATGATGCAAGAATTTTAGTAAAATTTCCGCAGTAGCCATGGCGTCACTGAGCGCGCGATGGCGATTTTGAACGCGAACGCCAAAACGTTCGATCAGCGCGTCTAAATTGTATTGTTTGTATCCGGGAAATAATTTCCTGCCTAATTTAACCGTACAAAACCGGTCTTTATAAAATGATTCTCCTGCCCTTTCAAATTCCGTCTTGAGGAACTCATAGTCGAAATTTACATTATGCGCTACAAAAAAATTTCCATCCAGATGCGCTTTTACGTCAGAAAAAATTTTCTTAAATGAAGGCGCGGCTGCAAGATCGTTGTCGCTCAAGCCCGTGAGCTGCGTGATAAATGGAGGTAACGCAATAGGCGGATGAACAAGCGTTTGATACGTTTCAGTAATACGCCGGTTCTTAATATTCACAATGCCGATTTCGATAACATACCCGTTCCTGCTGCTGTTTCCTGTGGTTTCAATATCCACCACAGAAAAACCTGCGTCGAGATCAAAAATAGGAAGTGAGGAAAGTGTCATCTAATCTGCGTTTGTTGAAATTTATTTTATGGAATTCGTATATTCGTACACGCCTTTACCGGCTTTTCGTCCGAGCCTTCCTGCTTTGACGTATTGGACCATGAGCGGGCAAGGTTTGTATTTTTCGCCGAGCGCTTTATGAAGGTATTCCAAAATGCTCAACCGCGTGTCGAGTCCTACCAGATCAACCATTTCAAAAGGCCCCATAGGATGATTCAGCCCGAGTTTCAGCGCCGTGTCAATATCTTTGGCCGAAGCCACGCCTTCTTCAAGCAGGTAAAAAGCTTCATTGCCGATCATGGCGTTAATTCGGCTTGTAATAAATCCCGGCGATTCCTTGATCGTTACGATCTCTTTTCCCATTTGTTTAGAAACGTCTTGTGTTATTCGGATCGTTTCCTCATCCGTTTCCAACGCGCGGATGATCTCGACTAATTTCATTTTATGAACCGGATTAAAAAAATGCATGCCGATACATTTCTGTGGACGGCCGGTAACCGCAGAAATTTCCGAGATGCTAAGAGAAGATGTGTTCGTGGCAAAAATGCTTTCAGGTTTACAAACTTTATCCATCGCAGAAAAAAGCTTGATCTTGAGTTCAATTTTTTCCGGCGCGGCTTCGATAATAAAATCCGCGTCCCGCACTGCCGAACCTAAATCGCTGTTTAGCTTTAGATGTTTGAGCGTTTTGTCTTTTTCCTGGCCGGTAATTTTACCAAATTCAATACCTTTATCCAGATTGTTTGTTATCGTTGCCAGCCCTTTATCCAAGGCCTCTTTGGAAATATCATTCAGCGTCGTTTCAAATCCGGCCTGCGCGGCAACGTGGGCAATTCCACTACCCATAATACCCGCGCCGATAACGGTAATTGTTTTAACGCTCATCACACTCCTTCTTGTGCAATAGCACGAACGCACCATGAACTTGCCGTAAATTCATTTCACGGCGCGTTACAGACTATTTAATAAAATAGAGAACTAAAGTTTATTTTCTTTGTGCCGTTTTTCGATCATGCTCGCATAATCCAGAATTGCCGACATCTGTCCGCTCGCATGAATACCTGCTTCTTCCAGTACTTTGGCGCCGGAACCGCTTCCGAGGTAATGCCCTTTTCTGAATGGATACAGCGTCCGGCGGAGACCTTCTTCGGAACGAATCCACTTATACATAGTCGGTAATGTGAAATCCGACATGCCAAAAGCATGCGTGCGCAATTTTTCAGAAAATATTTTTTCCTGTTCGTCATCCGGTAATAGGCCGAACAATTCTGTGCTGGCAACATAATACACATTCATGTTAATACCTTTCGCGTCTAACTTCTCCAGCACTTCACTAACGAAGATCGTTGCCACGCCGTTGCCCTGAAGCACCAGTGTTCCATGATATTCTTTGGCGCTCATATCCGCTTCGCGCAGCGCATACACGCCTTTGATCGCAGCAGACGCGTCGGGCAGCTTCATTTTAATCCGATCTACGATAATATCTTCCGGGCGCGTTACAAACGGAGCTAAGACGGCAGGTTGTTTTTTCAAACCTTCTACCATTAGATGCCATATTTCACAAGCGTCCCACGGCGTCAGGGTGATCAATTTTCCTTTTGGAAAACCTTCGCACAAAAGCTGTAAAGGCTGCGGGTCTGCATGGGTCGGGCCGTCTTCGCCTGTTTTCGGGCCGGCGTGTCCGTTTAGTATGATCCACGTTCTGAACGGCTGTCCTGTAATTTCCCATTGATTCTGCTGGCCGATGGAATGCGTGCGTGCCGCGGTATGTTCCATCGCAGTAACGAAGGCAGAATATGATGCGGTTACGCCGACGTGATTTCTATAACTGGATAAGCCCGACATAAAACATCCCATCGCATCTTCGCAAATGCCGCCAACGGGAATCAAGCGTGAACCGGGATTGGTAAATGCATTATAAAATCCTTGCGGGAAATCTTTGTTGATCGCGCTCAGGCTGGTAGAACCGAACAAGTCCGCCGCGGTTCCAATAAATGCGCCGCCTGTTTTTTTGTTCAAATAATTAATAACGGACATGACCTGTCCGCGCAATGTTGCCGCGGAGCCTGGTTTTAATTTCAATTCATCCGGCGCGGTTGCAGAGGCAATCGAGTCGGTATACAGTTTTTCAATTTCAGGCGCATCCGCGCGAACTTTTATGTTCCGTTTTTCCAGACGCTCTTTTGCGGCGGTCAACTTTTCTGATGCTTTTTTTGCGATTTCAGGATGCTCTGTTATCACTTGGCGCACCATTAATAACGAATCCCAGAAGTTTTGTTCAATAGACACATTGTTTTTCTCTCCGGTAAATCTCGGAATTTGGACATTGAACATTTTCTCAAATTCGCTGACAAATTTATAATATTCATCCGAACAAAATTTATGTCCCGCGCCGTGAGATGCTTTTCCGGTAATGCCGTAGGACCAGCCTTTGACCGTTCTGTAAACGACCGCCGTCGGCTGTTTACTATCAAGCGAATACGCTAATTTCTGCGCAGCGAATATCTGCTGGAAATTATGTCCTTCCGGCGCGTAAATGACATTCCAGTCGTGGAGATACAGGAGTTCACGCGGATCCCACTGCACGTAGTCGCCCGGTTTATCATCCTCTGCCGTGCATCGGTCGGAATCGATCGTCGATTGATTCCAGTCGACGTGCAAAACTACGTTATGGAGTTGCGCCGTGGCCGCCGCCGGGAGCGCTTCGTGCACGCGGCCGGGCGTCATGCCGCCTTCGCCTTCTATAATATTCACCATCGGCGGATTATCCGGAAACATGTCCAGCGCGCCCAATGCAAGGCCGAGCGACGCCGGTAAACCGATCCCGCTCGGGCCGGTTGCCGTTTTTACAAACGGGACCACGCAGGACGGGTGGCCGTCAAGCGCTTTGGAATGAAATTGATTAAAGAGCGGCGTTTCCTGCGTGGGGTTTCGCCGGAAGCCCAACAAATCCTCTAACCGTAATTGTCTTTTTTCTCCGGCCAGCAATTTGGGATTTCCCTGGCGGATCAATTCGTTTCGCAATGCCCACATCGCATAAAGACCCATCGCTTTATGTCCGGCGGCATACGCGATCATATCATTTTCAAAAATGTCGGGTTTGGAAAAATCATAATCCATCATGTTATACAGCAAGCCTTCAACAATCCGGCCGGACGAAAGGCTTCCGCCCGGATGACCGGATAGCGGAACGAAATTATACAAAATCCCGCATATCGTTCGATACATTACGTCCAGTTTTTCAAAAAAAGAGATTTCTTCTTGGGTAAGCTCGGATCCTTTTTCTTTCATAATGTCGGATACATTATAAAATACGCTGCGGCGGGGGCGTAAACTAAAAGGCAATGTTTTCGCACCGGCAAATTCAGTTCGTCGTTTCATACCGTATACTCCTCTAACAGACACCTGTGTTGATTTTAAGTAATTCTATTTTTCTTGCGAATCCTTATGAAATCGTTTAATTTCTTTTATGCCAACCAAAACCGCCAATCGTAACAAATCTTTGAGCAGTTCCGAAAGAAAAAACGGCGAATTCGCTGAAGAATATAATGAATTTGAAAGTATACCGCAAAAGCAATTTACAACAACCACCAAAGGAAGAAGCTCGGGATTTAATCCTGTAAACCGATTTGACGATTTTCATTTGGAAAAAACAGCGGACGATATTACGGAAGAAGACATCGAACGCAAGGTTCGGACGGAATTCATCAGGGACAACACTAAAACTATTCTGTCCAAAAACGATTCACCGGATATTCCGTATACGTACAGCATCAATCCCTATCGCGGTTGCGAACACGGATGCATTTATTGTTATGCCCGGCCTTCGCACGAATATCTGGGTTATTCATCCGGCATGGATTTCGAGACGAAAATTCTGGTAAAGCACGATGCAGCAAAACTTTTGGAAAAAACATTTTTAGATCCGAAATGGAATCCCGAACCGATCTGTTTATCCGGCAATACCGATTGTTATCAACCGGCGGAGCGTAATTTCAAACTCACACGCGATCTCTTGAATGTTTTTCTGAAATTCAGAAATCCCCTCCGGATTATAACAAAAAATTTCCTTATTACACGGGATATTGATATATTGAAAGCGTTGGCAGAGCTTCATCTGGCCCATGTCGTCATTTCTATTACGACTCTCGACAAAGAATTATCTCGCCGCATGGAACCTCGGACCTCTATCCCTTCACAACGTCTTGAGGCCATTGCATTGCTCGCTGGGCATAATATTCCTGTCGGCGTACTGGCTGCGCCGATCATTCCGGGCCTCAATGATCACGAACTGCCTGAAATGCTGCGCCATGCTTCAGATGCAGGAGCTACGACGGCCGGATATACGGTTATTAGACTCTCGCACGCATTAAAAGAATTGTTCAAGGATTGGATTGAAAGAGAGTATCCTGACAAGTATGAAAAGATTATCCACTCCATTCAGGATGTTCGCAACGGCAAACTCAATAACACGGAATGGGGCAAACGCATGCAGGGCGAAGGTGAAATGGCTGAATACATTGCCGCCATGTTCAAGACCTTCTCCAAAAAGTACGGCTTGAATAACCGGCCATCTGAAAGTAAACCGGCTCTTTTCTTACGCGGTAATTCAGATCAGATCAACCTGTTTGATCAACAATAAGGTAAGTTTACGTCTCTAATAATTAAGCAGTCATTCTTTTTCTTACTAAAAAGGATCTGAAATATGTCGGAATACTTGCTACTGATCATAACCGTTTTTGCTCTTGCGGCCGTGATCGTTTTTCTCGTTCATACGCGGCATCAGCGAGTTTTAAATGATACCCGTAAGACATATGAAACACAGATCAGCGAGATCAAAAAGCGACAAGAGCGGCAACTGGAAGACCGCACTTTCGATTTGAGGTTATTGGCGAAAAGTTTAAGAGAAAAAAAAGAGGAGCTTGAAAAAATTAACGTGATCGTAAAATCGATTAACTCTGAAATGAATTTTGTCGGTTTTCTGAATACGATCTTGGATCAATCGAGGGTCATCAAAGGGCTTGAACGAGCGCGCGTTCTTGTTTATGACAAGGACAATGACGTGTTTAAATACAAAGTTGCCAAGGGCTGGGATATGGAACAACTAAAGTCCATTGAAATGTCACCGGCTGAAGTTGAAAACCAGTTCATCAAAGATTCAGAAGAAATATATCAGGATATTTTTCTTGTAAAAAAATCCGTTTCGCAGGCCAATCAATTGCCTTCACCAAGGTCGATGATTGTGCTGCGAGTTAAAGTCAAAGAGATGGTGGAAGGTTATCTTTTCTTTGACAATATGCAAAGCGATGAGGCTTTTGATGAACATGACAAACAACTTTTGCATAACCTCAAGGAGCATATTATCTCCGCATTTTTAAAGACAAAAATTCTTGAAGAACTCAAAAAACTTAACGAGGCAAAAAACGAATTTCTCGGCGTGGTGGCGCACGATCTTAGAAATCCGTTAGGTAACATTGCCAATTTTGCAAAGCTTCTTTTGATGGACATTGAAATGGATTCGCTCGACCTGACCAACGCAAAAAAAATGCTCGATCGTATCAATCAGTCATCTAAGAATCTGGTCGAAATTGTCGGAGGCTTGCTTAACCTTTCCGCCATTGAATCCGGCAAGATTACTCTGAATTTAAAGAAAGAAAAAATCGATTCCATTCTAAGCGAGTGTGAGGAAGTTCATAAAAATGCGGCGCAGAACAAAAATATTCAGCTTATAATCGAGAAAAATAAATCGCTGCCGGAGATCGCAGTTGATAAACTCCGAATAATGGAGGTGTTTGATAATCTGATCAGCAATGGAATTAAATACTCGCACTCCGGCGGACGCGTACGAATATACTGCGAAGCCAATACAAAAGAGGTCATAACACACGTTGAGGATACGGGACAGGGGCTAACGGAACAAGATTTACAAAGTATTTTTTCTAAATTCACCCGGCTCAGTTCCAAGCCAACTGCCGGAGAATCCAGCACCGGCCTGGGATTGTCTATTGTAAAGAAAATAGTGGAAATTCACGGTGGACGGGTATGGGTTCAAAGTACCAAGAATGTTGGCTCTACTTTCAGTTTTTCGATTCCTATCGAGAATAACTCAGTGAAAGCAGTATAAATTGGGAATACTTACCACCGAGACACTGAGAACACGAAGAAACATAAAAATATTTTACATATAAATATCAAAGACTCGGTGAACCTCTGTGTTCTCTGTGTCTCTGTGGTAAAATTCATAATACCCGAATAGTTCAAAACTTTTAACTTATCAAAATGAAATGAAAAAAACCGATTGGCCTGAGGTTTTCCAGCCATTAATAAAACAATACCGCGGGCGCAAGCATCCTCTTGATTATCAGAACCGATATCAATTAACCGTAAGCGTTATTCTCTCGGCGCAGGATTCCGATAAACATATTAATGAAATTGCACCGGATTTTTTCAGAGTCTACCCGTCTATCAAAGAACTAGCCATGGCGGAACCGGCTGATCTATATCCTTATCTCAATAAAGTCAGAAATTTTGGTAATAAATGTAAATGGCTGACTAAGCTGGCTAAAACCCTGGGTACGGATGAGCAAATTCCATCCACAATGGAAAAACTGACGGAGCTTTCCGGAATTGGAAGAAAGTCGGCGAACGTGATCATTCGTGAGTCAGGCGGAGAGGCGGAAGGTATTATTGTTGACTTGCATGTAGTCCGAGTTGCGCCAAGGCTCGGCGTTGCGGTGGGTGATAAACCGGATAAGATCGAAAAACAATTAATGGAATCGCTGCCGAAGAACATGTGGGGCGAGGCCGGAATGGCTATTTCTTTTCTCGGAAGGGAAGTCTGCCGCCCAACTAACCCTAAATGCGAAGAGTGTGTGATGAATTCGGTATGCGCTTATTTTAATTCAGAGATCAAAGGCAAGTAAATAGGGAATATGAAGCGAAATCACTCCGCCACAATCTCTCCGATCACAAACGACTCTTCTTTTTTGTTTTTTAGAATACGCTGCGTTTTATCGACATCCTTTTTATCTACGACCAAGATCATCCCTACTCCCAAGTTGAATGTTCGTATCATGTCTGAGTAAGGCACATTTCCCAGCCGATGAATTAATTCAAACACCGGCAATACATTCCAGGAATCCCAATCCAAAGTCATTTTTAATTTTTTTGGCACAACGCGCATCGTGTTTTCAAATATACCTCCGCCCGTAATATGCGAGATGCCTTTGATCTCAATCTTATCCATGAGGGCGGACACAGGTTTTAAATACGATTTATGTACTTTCATTAATTCCTCACCGACCGTACAACCCAGTTCGTCAATATGCGAATCAACTTTAAATGTATTTAATAACACTTTCCTTGCCAGCGAATACCCATTGGTATGAAGCCCTGAAGAATACATACCGATCATAACGTCCCCTTTTCGTATGGATGCGCCGTTAATCATTTTTTTCTTTTCGGCCACGCCTACGATCGTACCCGACATATCATATTCCCCATCCGCATAAAATCCAGGCATCTGCGCCGTTTCGCCGCCAATCAACGCGCATCCGTTTTTCTTACAGCCTCGCGTCAGGCCCTCTACGATTTGCATGATCACCGTGTCGCTCACTTTGCCCAAGCCGATATAATCCAGAAAGAAAAGCGGCTTGGCGCCGCACGCTAAAATGTCATTTACGCAGTGATTAACGAGATCTTCACCGACCGTATGATGTTTCTGCATCATAATCGCAATTTTAAGTTTAGTTCCAACCCCGTCTGCGCTTGAAACCAGTACAGGCTGCTTATAATCCTTTTTCCTGAGTTCGTAAAACCCGCCGAACAGCCCGATCTCAGACAAGACGTTTTTATCGTACGTTTGGCGTACCATTTTTTTAATACGGTCTTTTACGGCATTGCCTTGGCTGATGTCAACGCCGGCCTCTTTATACGTGACGGTTTTACTCATTTTTCCCCCTCGAATTATTTAGTTACAGCTATTTTGACGGTACGAGTTACTTTCTTACTGCTGACGGTGCTTTTCGCGGTAATCTTAGCGAGATAAACGCCGCTTTGAATTTTTTTCAGATTCCACTGCACTTCATTATCCGTTTGTGTAATTCCGCTTCCGGTTAACGTTTGTACAAGATCGCCCGCCATATCAAAAATGTGTATCTTCACATTTGCGGGCTCGGTCAAAAAATACCGGATAGTTGTAAAACCGCCGTGAGCAGGATTGGGATAATTATACGCGCTGGTTTTTGGAATCAAATCCCCGGCAAGAGGTGCGAGACTGTTTTGCTCGCGCGAAAGAGATGAGTTTCCTGCGTCATGCGCATACTGGCCCCATTTTATTTGGGATGCGTTATATGCTGCCGGCAAATCCCAAACGTAGACAAAACCATCTTCACTTGTTGTTGCAATTTCCATGTCGCCGTCATTATCAATGTCCAGCAAAGCCGGAGTAGATAAAATCGGTTTACCCGTTGCCACTGGAAATCCGTTCAATAACTTGCCCGTAGTTTCATACGCATAAATATTTCCGTTAGGCGCTCCGACAATGAGATCGGGTTTATTGTCGCCGTTCATATCGCCGGCCAACACGGTTGATAAAATCATTCCTGTAGGTGCAGTGACATCAATGGTTATCGGAAAATTGGTTGCTAAAGTTCCGTTATGATTATAGGCGTAAATTTTATTATTACCCGCAAAAAGTATCTCCAAATATCCGTCGTTATCAATGTCGGCCAGGCTTGGCGGAGATGAAATTGATTCAGGAAGTAGCGATGTAAATCCGGTATAGCCTCCAAAATAGGATTGAATTGCATTATCGTGAATAAGTACAGCGACTTTACTTCCGTTTTGTAATAGATCGCCAACTGCAATTGCATTTGTTAAAGCAGAGGAAATATTTGCGACAGTGGAAAATGAAAAAGAATTCAAGTTAACGGCATAAATCTCGTTGGTAGTAACTGCTATAATTGAATCATTGTTGATTTGGGCGATACCGGCAATAGCTCCTGAAAGCATGGCCGATCCTAATGATATTCCGTTTGAGTCTAAAAAAATTATTTTTCCTCCGTTCGTTCCAAAAATGATTTTTTTCGCATTAGTTATAACGGGCGGCGTTGTGATCTTATCGCCGGATGTGTCATAAACAAATATCGAATCCGCTAAACCATCGGTATTAATATCGGCTGCTTTCCATGCGTAGGCTTTACCGTTTTTTGAAACAGCAATCACATCTAATTTATTATCATTATTAAGATCAGCCAAGGCGGGCGAAAATAAAATTGAATCTGAAGCCTGGGCAAATAGTGCAACTTGATAAAGAGCCGTGTCATTCCCTAGTCCATTATAGAGAGCCGTATTCGTATTGCTTATTACTTTAGCCCCTCCGCTTGTCCATGCATAGATTTTTCCGTCCGTGCCAACAGCGACTATCTCATTCTTAGCATCGCCTGCGATATCGCCGTATTTTATCGAATTTCTGCCCATGCTTGAGCCTGTGTAGCGAGGAAATCCTTTCTGCAAAAGCGACGTCCGAAGATTGAATGTCATGATTTGCTGCATCGGGCTGATCTGTGTAATATGAATTCCTGAATTTGCCCGGCCATTAGACAAAGTGTTAGGAACCGACGTCGGAGTAAAAAAAACAGAATCCACTTTATTATTATAAAAGGCAAATCCTTCGTTGCCTTTATAAAAATAATCAAAACGATTTCCGGGATCGATATCCGTTCCAAATAAACTCGAAATTCCAAAACCGATGCCCTGATTGCCGGAGCCTTCGACAACCTTAACGCCTCTACGGAAAAGATCGTTATTGATCGAGTTGGACGCTATGTTTTGTAATATGATATTTTCATCGATGTGCCATATCAGAAGCCCGTTGCCGGGTAAACCGTTGTCGTACTCATCTACTTTGGTAATGACTTTGGTGTCTGAGGATCGAACGACGCCCGCCATATACACAGTATCAATAGTAGTTGAACCGTCGGAATTATTGATCGTGTCAAAACGAGAGATAACTTCGGGCGAAAGGGCGTTGCTGATAACATCCCGCTGTCTGTTTTCAACTAAAAAATATTCCGATGCATTGATTGGAATTTTAAGAATCGTGTTTTGTCCTGCGAGTTTTCGGGGATAGAGATGAACATCAAAACTATCTGAAACGATCACGGGCTCTGCCCAGCCCAAATAAATTTTTGTCCACGGATCGGGTTCCGTCGGAATTAATCCTTCGCCGTTAAAAGCGCCTTGATCTTCGAGGCCAAAATAGCCGATCACCGCAGAACCGGTTTCAGTATTAAACAGATCCGGCATCCCGAGCTGACTTCCGAAATTAGCGATCAATATTCCCGATAGTCCGAGTTCTTTGAAATCTTCCGTTCCAAGTATGGGATCGATAAAGGATTGGCTTTCGGTTTCAGGAACTACCACGCCGTCGGTGACAAATAATGAGCTTCCGTTTACCGGAACGCCTTGATAAGTTTCGCCAAAACGCGTTTTTAGTAATTTATGTGAAACATAACGCGAAGAAAGATCGTTGGTGGTCGAGTTATCTAAATTAATATCTTCACCCGCACCGGCATGAAAAATAATTACATAGTCATACTGTGAAAAATCTATGGTGTCGGACAGATCGGCCTGCGTCACCGCGTCGGCAAAAAATTCGGCCAGTCTTTTATCCCGCGCCTGTGGTGTACCGCGAATACCGTAATATTCCATCAGTTTTGTAAGCGTATACGCCGCTGTATCGCCGTCCGGTTTTACCGTATAGTCAATATCCAGTTTTCCATCCGATACATCAAAGAAATAATTCTTCATCGATAAAAGCTGATCTTCGAAATATCGTTTATTATGAGGCGCAGGATCGATTGTCCGAATCGAGCGTTGATCGCTCAGGTCAAAATGGCCGTTACCGGTAGTTTGTTCTTTGTCGGGAACTTCCTTTTGAAACTGCACTCGTAAGGCGAGAACTTTAACCGTTCCTGATGAGGTTTTTTTAGGAAGGCTGTTTTGTGAGTGCGTTAGTTGACGAAATAATTTTCCTGAGTGGGTGTGTTGAGAATAAAGAAATTCACCCGAGAAAATAAAAAAACTTACGAGAAAAAAAATATATTTCATTTGTTTGTTTTGGTCCTTTGCGCCGGCTTCATGTTCCGGTTTACTAAAAAAAAACCGAATCAGCTCCATGGTGGAATTGATTCGGTTTAAAATCTAAAAATCTTTCTTTAATTAGAAAGTTAAACCAATACTGTAAAACTGTGATCCATCACGCGGATTAAAGCTGCTTCCAAGATTGGTCGTGTACGCAAAATCAATTCTGAAGAGCGAATACTTAATTCCCGCGCCAAAATTAAGATCATACAACTTCCCTGCAAAATCAAGGGACATGCCGCTTCGCAAAGCCAGGAAATCGGAATAGGTATATTCTGTGCCGAAGTTATGTCCGAGTCGATGCCATCCATTGTCAACCCACGTGGTAAAAACGGCTTTATATAACGGGTCAGCGCCGTTCCTTCTGCCGCGCACGATTTGGCGATTTATCTCGTATGCAACCAGAACTTTATTGTATTCGGACTTGAATACAGGATATGAAAGTCCGATCCTCATATTTGTCGGTAATGGATCCGCCTGTTTTTCATCTGCATAGGCTATTTCGGGCCCGATATTTGCCAAACTCGCGCCAAAAGTCAAATCATCTATGAAAAAATTCTTTTTCATGACGCCGACATCAATGGCGACCGAACTGCCGATACCCTTTTCTGTTTCAGCGGTCGAGCCCTTATCAGAAAGTTTGCTATAAATAAATTTCAAATTACCGCCGACACCTAAATCCGGACTCAATTTCATTGCGTATGTTCCGCCTACTGCAATATCGTAACTTGTGATGCGTCCGTTTTCATTACCTAAGGCATCCGTAGCGATCTGCTCGCCCAGATTTAAAAATGTAAAATTGAAACCAACAATCCCGAAATTTTCAATATTCCATATAATCGAACCGTAATCATAAAAAATATCATTCAGGTTAAACTGAGGCAGCCAGTTAACATGCATGAACTGAACATTCCGCGGCTGTTCCGGGGTTGTCAGAAAACTTACCGCTCCGGGATTCCAATAGATCGCATTCGCATCATTGGCTGTTGAAACTCCCGTTTCTCCCATACCGTTATGACGCGCGCCGGGCGGAATCAATAGAAAGAGTACGCCGGCCTCGCTGGTCTGAGCGGCGATCTTAGCTGTTGGAACCGATTGTAAGGTTAGACATAAACCAAGCGCTAAAATAAAATATTTACAACATTTGACGATTTTAAACATAAATTATCGACCTCCCTTAATAAAGGCACTATTGTTACGATTTTTCAACAACGTTCTAACAATACATCCGATAGACACATATCCTTTCGTTGAGTGACTATAATAACCAAGTTAGAGAATTATTACAAGTTGAATCTCTTGCCTGAATGAAACCTCAGATAAAGAGATATGAGACGTTTGATCGATTTTTTAGTTTCAATTCTGTATCAAATTACGATCAAAAACTCCTTTGAAGTTCCGGCGGTTTAAGGGAAGGTTAAACTGTGATTTAATATACACATTTTACGGAAATCAGTCAAGCAATTCGTTTGAGATTCGAGGCTCATATCCTTATAACTATGGGGTACATCAAAGTGGCGTTACTTCATTAATTTACAACTGCGCTCAGGCAGGGCCTGAAAATTGTCTTGCTTAAATAGCCTGCTCATAATATATTCACGGGGTTTTCTAAATGCAGTCGGGTCTTAAACATTCGGGTAAATAATGGAGTTAAAAAGCCGTCATTTGCTTGGCCTTAAAGGCATGAGCAAAGATGAGATTGAATTGATCTTAGAAACGGCTGTTTCCTTTAAAGAGGTTCTAAACCGCCCTGTTAAGAAAGTTCCCACACTTCAGGGATTTACAATTGTTAATCTTTTTTTTGAACCATCTACTCGCACACGAATTTCCTTCGAATTAGCACAAAAAAGATTATCCGCCGATACGATTAACTTTGCCTCATCCGGCAGCAGTACGTCGAAAGGCGAGACGCTGAAAGACACTGCGCAAAATATCGAATCGATGAAGATCGATATGGTCGTAATCCGGCACGGATCGGCGGGCGCTCCTGCATTTTTGTCGGAACGTCTCAAATCCAATATCATCAATGCCGGTGACGGGCAACATGAACACCCGACCCAAGGGCTACTGGATATTTTTACGTTAAAAGAAAAATTTGGCGATATCAAAGGCCTGCATGTCGTCATTCTGGGCGACATTACACACAGCCGTGTTGCGCGCTCGAATATTTATGGACTCAAAGCGCTCGGCGCCGACGTTGCCGTATGCGGCCCGCCAACGTTGATTCCCCGGCATTTGGAAGAGATGAATATTAGAGTGTACCATCATCTGGATGAAGCTATTCAAAATGCGGACGCGCTCAATGTGCTCCGCATACAATTAGAACGTCAGACTTCCGGACTATTTCCGTCAGTGCGCGAATACCACCGCACGTTCGGCGTAACGAAAGAAAAATTAGACAAATCAAAAAAATCCATAACGATTATGCATCCCGGGCCGATAAATCGCGGCGTGGAATTGGATAGCGATGTTGCGGACAGCGAACATTCCGTTATTCTCGATCAGGTTCTCAATGGCGTCGCTATTCGTATGGCGGTATTGTATCTTCTTAGTTCAAAAAGGTAAAAGGAGCACCTCGTGCACTCTATTTTAGTGACGGGCGGAGCAGGATTCATCGGAAGTAATTTTGTTCGATTCATGCTCAAAAAATATCCGTCGTACCGAATTATCGTTCTTGATGCGCTCACGTACGCAGGTAATCGGGAAAACTTATCAGACCTGGAAAAAGATCCCAGGTTTATTTTTTATTACGGCAATATATGTGACCGTACTGTGGTCGATAATCTTGTCTCCAACGTGGATGCGATCGTTAATTTTGCCGCAGAAACGCACGTGGACCGTTCGATTCATGAAGCGGACTCATTTGTTCAGACCGACGTACTCGGCACTCTGATCCTTCTTGAAGCGGCAAAAAAATATAATATCGAGCGGTATCTGCAAATTTCCACCGACGAAGTGTACGGATCCATAGAAGAAGGCGCTTTCACCGAAGAGCATTCGCTGGCGCCCAATAGTCCTTATTCCGCCAGTAAAGCCGGCGGCGACATGATGGTACGCGCGCATTATAAAACTTACGGCACGCCGACGCTGATCACGCGAGCATCCAATAATTACGGACCTTTCCAGTATCCGGAAAAACTTATTCCGTTTTTTGTTACTAATGCAATCGATTCCGTTCCTCTTCCGCTGTACGGAGACGGGATGAACGTGCGCGACTGGCTTTACGTCGACGATCATTGTGAAGGAGTGGATCACGTGCTGCACCATGGCGTTATCGGGGAAACGTACAATATCGGCGGAGGAAATGAAAAAACAAACATAGATATTACGAATATCATTTTAAAAAAATTAAATAAACCCGATACCCTGATTAAACGCGTTGCCGACAGGCCTGGCCATGACAGACGTTATGCCGTGGATACAAAGAAAATTGAAAAACTCGGCTGGAAACCCAGATTCCGGTTTGAAGAAGCTATCGCAGAAACTATTCAGTGGTACGTCAAGAACGAGTCCTGGTGGCGGAAGATCAAAGAAAAACAAAAGGCGTATCAGGAATTTCTAAAGAAGAACTATGAAGATCGAAAATAACGGATTATATTTTGTAAATATATCATATACTACTAATGGCTGAAAAAAATCAAAAATCTTTAGAAGAACTCATCAAAAGCGTCGAAATATTTGACGGCCTTGAGACACGCGATATTAATAAGGTGCTGAAAGTTGCAGCCGGGAAAAAGTATGAAAAAGACGAAGCGGTCTTTCATGAAGGCGATTTAGGGGATTGTTTTTATCTGATCATCGAGGGCAGCGTGCGGATAGAAAAGAAAGTGAAAGAGGATAAAATTGAACCCGTTGCCACTCTGAAAACGGGCGACTATTTCGGCGAAATGTCCTTACTCGACGGAGAACCCCGTTCAGCTTCGGTGATCGCAAATGAGACGAGCAAACTTCTAGAAGTGAAGAACAGTCATTTTATTAAAATTGTGATGAACGATGATAATTTTGCACGTAAAGTTCTGTGGGCTTTTTGTATCACGTTTGCCAAACGTTTACGCGCAACAAACACCCTGCTTGGGCAGTTTGATAAGAAGTAGCTCTACTGAAAATCCAATGCCGCGCTGATGCGATGTGTGGCGCCTAGAGAATTTGAAAAAGGCATATAACCGTAATCCACGCTGATTCTCTGAACCTTCATCCCGATTCCTGCCGATATTCCTCTCGCCTTATATCCTAATTGATATCCTCCACGAACAAAACAACGATCTTCATATCCATATTCCATGCCAAGGTGCGTTCGTGCTGATTCCGCAAAAAATTTTTCCACATCGATCGCAACCGACAAAGTGTTTTTCGACGCGGGGTTCTTTAATACGTCATAAGAGGAACCCAAACGCATACTTGCCGGGAGTTTTACCTTTTCATCAATAAATTTCCCGGAAAATCCAATGTTGGATACCATAAACCCGGCCCGCCAACGATCGTCTAAATCAGAGTTTGACGAATATTTGATACGGTACCACGCCCCAAAATCGAATGCTAATGCGGAAACGCTATTTTGAATACGCTCGTAAACGTATTTTGATGTGATACCGATGGATAATCTTTCATTCATCTTTCGCGCATAAGATAAACCTAATGCCAGATCGTGTGAAGAAAAATAGGCAGTCGGGTTTTCCGAGGGAATGTCGCGCTGTTCAATGTCTTCAACACCGGTGGAAATATAATGGAGAGCAAAAGCATTATTTCCGTAAACAAATTTAGCGGCCCCAATATTATGCTGAATTCCGTCGATCCAACGGTTGTATGTAAAAATGAGGCTGTGGTTGTTTGATTGAATTAATCCTGCGGGATTCCAGAACGCCGCGGTTGCATCCGTTGCTGTGGCGGTAGCCGTTTCACCCATGCCTGCAGCTTTCCCGCCGATGCCGATCTTTAGAAATGCAAAACCGGTTTCCCCGCCGCCGGCAAACAGGAAACCGGAAATGTGAAACAAAAAAAAAGAGATCAGAAAATTTTTTCTCATGCGGTCTTATTTTCTAATGGAAATGTCATAATAAAGCGAGTTCCGCCCCCCTGATGGCTTTCCGCTTCGATCTTTCCTCCGTGAGCATCTACAATGTTTTTTACGATCGCGAGCCCCAACCCTGTACCGTGCGACTTGGTTGTAACAAAAGGATCAAAAATACGCGGTAGAACCTGTTGCGAAATTCCCGATCCATTATCCGATACGATAATCGTCAGTGTTTTGCCTTCCGTCTTGGCTTCGACGAAGACAACGCCTTTTGATTTTGGAACCGCATCGCAGGCGTTAATGAGTAAATTGTAAAATGCACGGCTGATCTTATCGGAATCGAATGTGTAATTCAATGACTGCGGAACATTAACCGTGAGCGTAACATTGTTGGCCTTTAAGCGGTTCTCAAGCAGTTGTATCACCGTATTAAAAATATCAAGTAACGGCCATTCCTTTCGATTCAATTTAGCTTCACCTTGCGCATAGAACAAAACTTCATGGGACATTGAGATCATCAGGTTCGAACTGGTCAGTATTTTGTCGACATATTCCTTTACATCGTTGAGATGGTCCGCTTTAAGTATGAACTTGGCGTAATTATCGATCACCGATAATAAATTTTTAAAATCGTGCAGAATAGAACTGGATACTTTCCCGACTGCCGACAGTTTTTCTGTAACCAACATTTGTTTCCGCAGACTAATATTTCTAAGCGATATAGCGACATAAGACGATAACATGGCGACAAACGCTTCGTCATCGTCCGGCCATTTTCGGGCTATATTGCTTTTGACGATGATACACCCTTTTACTAAACGGTCCTCTATGATGGGCGCTACCAGAATACTTGCCGTTTTTTTCCAGAAGGAGACCGGTTCGGCGTTACGGTAATGTTCCAATGTAGTGAAATCATGGATCTGCAACGTCTTCTTAATCTGAATAAGATTAGTGTACACGGAGCCAATTGCTGAAACCTGCTGAAGAGTTCCGCGTTCATCAAGCGACGATACTTCTTCCGCCGTTTTGTCGTAAAGGAAAAGCTTGACGTTGTCGCACACCAACTGATCTATTACAATGACCGGCGCTAATTTGAAAAGGGTGCGTTCTTCGCAGTCGGCTGTGATAGCTTTGCTAAATTCAAATAAAGCCTGAAAACGTTCCGTTTGTTTTTGACCGGCTTTTTCACGTTCTAAAAAACTTTCGATGATCTGGTCGTTGGTTTGCCTCAGGCGAGCGCTGACCGTTTTTAGAATATTTAAAGCAACCTGCGGCTCCTCAAGCATCATCTTTGTAAAGTCTTTTTTGGCAATCAATCCGGCTTCGCAATCTTCCATAGCCATAATGCGCGCCGATCGCGGGGCATCTTCCAATAGTGACATTTCACCAAAAAAATCGCCGCCGCTCCGAATTGCCAGGATCAGTTCTTTGCCGTTATCGGACGTTTTTGAAACCTTGACTTTTCCGGATATCAAAAGATATAACGTTTCTCCGTGGACCCCTTCCTCAATAAGAGCGGAGTCTTTGGGGTAATTTTTGATTTTGATGAAGCCTTTCAGGCGTTCAAAATGAGAATCCGACAAGCCTTCAAATAGTTTGTTGGAGCGTAATCGTTCCATAGTCTAATTCCTGCTAAAAGATGCCAGATTGACCAGTATGGCGTCCTGGACTTTTTGAACTTCTAAATTATCAACATTAAAATTATTGCACATAATGCTAAAAACTATTTCTTCGCCGTCTGCTGTTTTTACAAAACCCGAGATGGTCGATACATTGTCTAACGTACCCGTCTTCGCGCGCACATTGCCTTCGGCTGGAGTATTCTTCATACGATGATTCAATGAACGCTCCATCCCGGCCTTTGGCAGCGATTCATAAAATACTTTCCAATATTTATGTTGTCTGATAAATTTCAGGAGAGCCACGATGCTTTCCGGCGTAACCAGATTGGTGCGCGAATACCCGGAGCCATCCATGATAAACATTTTATCGGGACTGATCCCAATTTTTTTTAGAAACTCTCTTTCGCTTTTTAATGCTCTTTGTCCGGTTCCGTCGGAATCGATTACCGCAGCAACCGTCCGCAGCAACTGCTCGGCAAATAAGTTTTGGCTTCGTTTATTTACAATTTTTAATATTTCGTCCAGTTTTGGCGATTGATAAACGGCAATCCGCATTACGGTCGTATCGCTATCATGATACGTATAAGACGTCAAGTTGTCAATATCTACCGATGCGCTGTCAACCTGTATACCTCTCTTCTGCAAAACCTCTTTCATAACTGTCGCTGTAAAAAGCGTGGGGTTTTCTACGGTGACATATCCAACCTGAACATCCGATTCAGCGGTAATTTTACCGGTCGCATGAATAAGGTTCGAGCTGCGTTCTCTGGTGAATTCGATTTCCTGCGATTCGGACGAACCCGCTACGGTTGTAATACGGTTATCAATAGTAACATAACTCGTTCCGGGCGCAAGTTGGATTTTTGCTGGCTTGCCAATTTGAGTGGGCGTGACGTACCAATTCACACAGTTGTCGTTAAACGACAAACCGCTTACCTGTGCAGAATACCAATAAGATTCCTCGTCCCACTCCCAGTGTTTGCCGAGCGCCTCATCGCCAAAAAAATTGTCGTCTCCGATAATCCTGCCGTGAATTATTTTTATTTTTTTGGCGGCGAGGCTGTCTGCCCAATCTTCCAAAACTTTGGTTATTTTATTATCAAAAAATCTTCCTGAAATAGTAGGATCGCCCATTCCGCGTAGAATCAGGTTTCCTGAAAACGTCGTGTCGTCTTCAAAACGGCCATGTAAATATACGGTTGTAGTGTACTGAAAATCCGGGCCCAATTTGTCCAGCGCAAAAACCGATGTAAAAATTTTCATATTGGACGCCGGAATCAGATTTTTATTCGCATGATGGGAGTAGAGTATGTCTCCGTGTTTAAGCGATTGAACCTGAATTCCCCAAAACGCATTGTCTAAAAACTTTTGATTAATAAGCCGGTCCGTTTCCTTCTGAAATTTTTGTACGCTCAGCGTATGGTTCTGTGAAAAGAGGGAAAGGATACGGAAAACCAGAAGCCCTGAAACGATCAAACAAAATTTAATAACACTATTCCTTTCATTTTTATTTCTTGACAACACGTGCAACCACCACAGCGCCAAGTTTATAATAAAAAACATATTTTCCATCCGGCATTGCGGCGTCGTTTTCGTCTAACCCGTTCCACTCCAGCGCAAATTGCTGTTCATCCGGCAAGTCGGATTCAAATTCAAAATATTTTCTTACAGGTTTTGCCTCTTCATTGTATATGATCATGCTTGCATTTTTGTAGGACGACATCATCCCCATATCGAACGAATTCGGTTTGGAAGAATCATTTTCATAAATGAGCGCCGCTTTTGCATCAACGAATGAACTTGTGAATGCCCCCGTTGATTGATTCAAATAAATGACGACTTGGGTATTGATCGAATCAAGAACTGCAATATCCGGTTTTTTATCATTATTAAAATCTCCCATTGTAAACACCGCGATCCCGTCCGGAATTTTTAGCGTGTGAATATCGTCCAAAATCAAACCGCCCGCCTCCGCAAGATGCACGGCCAATTCTTTTCCTCCGCTCTTTAAAATAACGGCATCGTTATACCCGTCCCCGTTAATATCGTTTAATTGAGCAAAATGCGGCGTTGTCAGCATATCAAGTTTGACCTTATGAAAACGCCACTCTTTCGAACTGATTTCAGCAGGTGCGATCAGCGCCACATTTGAAAGTCCTTCAAATGAAATCAGCGCATGCGACAGTCCGCTTCCGGCAAGATCCTTGACAATCAAAGAAACAGGCGCGGCCTCTAAAACGTCTGTTGCAACCAACTTATAGGATGTCCCTTTATAAATTAACATTTCTTTGCTTGACGGCACTATGACGGCGATATCCGGTTTCCCGTCTTTTGTAAAATCACCAACTCCGATAAAGCCGGGTTCTCCCTTGATTTTGATCGGATCTTTTGCTTTAAATCCGCCGGACTTTTGATTCATAAAGATAGTAACAGTTTGTGATTCTCTATTTGCGGTGACAATATCCTCGAGGCCGTCGTTATCCATATCCGTTACAACAACGTTAACGGCATATTTGTCCGTTGACATGTCAATCTTGCTTTTGAAACCGCCGTCACCCTTTCCAAAAAGTACGGACATGATTCCGGAACCGTCGAGATCATTTTTTCCGCACACAACAATATCGGCAATTCCGTCTCTATTAAAATCGCCTGAAGCCATGGCCATCGGCGTTAAATATATACTTGAATTAATACCGCTTCCGAAAAGTTCTTGTGAATAAACCTTCAAGGGGATCATCATACAGCCAATAAGAATACAAACACGCTTTTTCATGATTGATCACTCATCATTATGGGTGTAGCAACTCCCTGTGATCGCCGTTACGGGACGTAACTTGAATGGCGTCAAAATACTCTAATAGCGATAGAGCAAATTTCCGGCTTGTGTGAAACCGATCTTTAAAATCGGTGATTTTAATATGACCTTTTTCACCAATAAAATCAATAATAAACTGTCTTGCTTGCCGCACTGCATCCCTATGAAAATAAAGATTTTTGTCCGTTTTCACTATTAATTCGAGCTGCACCATGATCCTCAGTATGCGCTGAAGTTCCGAAGCCGGTAATTTCGTTTCAGTTTCAATCACCTCGACCGAAGGCGGCGAAAAAGGGGTTTGTGCCAACTTTGATTCAATCTCCTCGATTAACTCCCGTTCATTTGTGTTAATCTGAATACGATAAGACGAAAGGTAGACTATCTCCTTTTCTTCAGTCAACGCGCCTTTACGGACCGTTGTTTTCAGAACTAAATCAAAAACATCACCTTGCATCGCCGCCGCCAGTTTCATTCTCAATTCGCTTATTTTAAGCCCCTTTTCAGTGGGTCGCTCTTGATGAAACTTCTCAACCGCATTCACTAATTGTTTTTGTAAAATAGAAAAATAATTAACATCAAGCGCTTGTTCACCAATAGTAACAATCTGATTTAACTTTTCTAATTTGTTTAACTCATTTCTGATAATTGAATTTGATAACCCAAAAACTGAAATGATTTCTGTAACGCTGACAATCTTGTGATAGATTATAAATTCGCGTATAACTGTTGGCAAACTTTCATTCTCCATGAGTCGAAGATATGGCAACTCCGGAGTTATCTCAGGGTGAAGATGATCTAAAACTATACCGCCCCCGAGTGTCATTGAAGAATTAATTTCCCTCACAATAAACCTATCGCCGCGTATGCAAACCAGCGGATCTTCTGAAACTACCCGAATATATCCGCTTTTTCCGGGCTGAATCGATTCGCCGACGATATGAACTTTGCAAAATAGTTCGGCTGTACCCATATGCAAACGAACTCGTATTTGTTTTTCGATGGTCTTTTTTACGGATTTTAATAAATACCATTTGCCAAAAAAAGAATTTGTTGAAATCAAGTGGCCGGGTTCAGCCAGCACATTGCCGCGTTTTGTCGGCTCGTTATCAATTCCTGAGACATTGATCGCTGCACGGTCGCCGATCATTACCTCTTCGACCGGTTGGGAATGCTTCTGCAGCCCGCGGATTCGTACCGTTTTCCTAGCGGGAAGCAATTCAATCCATTGACCGTTCCGGGCAGTTCCAGACAAGACGGTTCCCGTTAGTATGGTTCCAAAACCTTTTACTAAAAAGCTCCTGTCGATGTTCATTCTGAAAAAACCGCGATCAAATTTTGGTATTTTCTGCTGTGCCGCATTCTGCAGATGCCCCTTTAATTCATCAATGCCTGTCTTTTGCACTGATGAAACTCTAAAAAAAGGAGCGCTTCTCAAAAGTGAATCTGAAATCAAATTTTTGATTTCAATTTCGAGATTCCTTAAATGTAATTCATCTGCCTGATCGATTTTAGTGATGACAACTGCGCCGGAGGAAATATGAAGCAGTTTAAGAATTTCGAGATGTTCTATTGTTTGCGGCATGATGCCGTCATCGGCTGCGATAACCAACAATACATAATCTATCGCACTGACGCCGGCAACCATATTACGAATAAACCGTTCGTGTCCGGGCACATCAATGATCGTTATACCGTCTTTCCAGTAGGCAAACCCCAGATCAATGGTGATACCGCGTTCCTTTTCTTCTTTGAGACGATCGGTATCAATATCCGTTAACGCCTTCACCAACGCCGTTTTACCATGGTCTATATGCCCCGCAGTTCCGATGATAAAATGACTCATGTCAATTCTTGTTATTCATTTCGCGGATGTGATTTGGATTGTTCGCTTTTAAACTATGACTATTTTTTTTGACTATCAATGAGCTAAAAGTATTTGATTCTATATACTAATCTTTCTATCTTGGCAAAGTTAATCAGAAACCAATTTCGATAATATTTTTATGGCTATCGTAGCACCATCCGTCTTATCCGCTGATTTTGCGCATTTGGAATCTAGCATAAAAATGGCGGAAGAGGCAGGAGCAGACTGGATTCACGTTGACGTGATGGACGGACATTTTGTACCGAATATTACCATCGGACCATTTATTGTAGAGCATATTCGAAAGGTAACCCGGTTGCCTTTGGACGTTCACCTTATGATCGAAAATCCGGACCGGTATATCACGGACTTTCGTAATGCCGGGGCAGATATTATTTCGGTTCATCAGGAAGCCTGTATTCATCTAAACCGAACCCTTCAATTTATTCGCAGTACCGGAGCAAAAGCCGGGGTGGTGTTAAACCCGGCTACACCTCACGATACTTTATCATGCGTATTGGATATCGTCGACTTGATTCTCGTGATGTCTGTAAACCCGGGTTTTGGAGGACAATCGTTTATTGCTGATTCGGTCAAAAAAATTGCCGCCATATCCAATATGATCGGGTCTCGAAAAATATGGATTGAGGTGGATGGCGGAATTAACGAACAAACGAGTATGGATGTCATTAAGGCCGGAGCGCATGTGCTTGTAGCGGGATCGTATATTTTCGGATCAACAAACCCCAAAGAACGAATTCACAAGTTAAAATCAATCCAGCCCGGTCTAACGTCGATTTAGCCTTCAGCAAACATAAAGCTAAATAATCTAATTTACTCGCGTTTTACGTTAGCTTTTTTTGAGCAGGTCAAGCAATGGAGTTTTATAATTTATGATGACGCTTCCTTCATTTGAGTTTCTATCGCCTGAATCCACTAAAGATGCGGTCGGTCTGCTGGATCAGTACAAGGATCGCGCGAAAATTCTTGCCGGCGGAACCGATCTCATTCCGAGCATGAAGAATAAATTATTCGAACCGGAAGTAGTCATCAGTATTAATAATATACCGGAACTGAAGAAAATTCATTTCGACCGGAAAACCGGCTTGACTCTCGGCGGCCTGGTGTCTCTCACTGACGTTGGACACCACCCTTTGGTAACTGAGAACTATCCCGTTTTGGCTGAAGCGGCAAAAAAAATTGCAACGCCGTTGCTTCAGAATAAAGGAACGATCGGTGGGAATATATTACTTGACACCCGCTGTTACTATTACAATCAGTCTCATTTCTGGCGTAAGGCTGTGAATAATTGTATGAAAAAGGACGGAGATATTTGCCGAGTAGCTCCGGGAGGGCATCGTTGTTATGCCATTTCTTCCTGTGACACCGTTCCGGTTTTATACGCGCTCGATGCTGTGATCACGCTGGTTAGCGCGCAGGGAGAACGGAAAATTCCGTTGCGTGAATTTTACCAAAATGACGGTATGGCATTTAACAAAATGTTGCCGAATGAAATATTAACCCAAGTGCAGATTCCAAAGTTACCTACCGGATTTCGCGGCGCGTATATGAAATTACGCCGTCGTCAGGCCATCGACTATCCAATGCTGGGGGTTATGGTAGGATTAATTTTAGATGATAACGAGATCTGCCTTGACGCTAAAATTATTTTAGGCGCTGTATTCCCGTGCCCTTGGGAAGTAACTGAAGCACAGAACGTGCTTATCGGAAAAAAGATCACTGAAAAAGAAATTGAAGAAGCGTCTGAAATTGCTTACAACACGGCTAAACCAATGGACTTGACTAATTTCCGCCCGGCATACCGAAAACGAATGGTGAAGGTGTTTACGCGGAGAATTTTACAAAACTTATCGCAGCAATCAGAATATACTGAAGAGGTATTGGCCTGATCGGCCGGAAACAATTCGCCTTCCGATGCGTTCTACCTGATAAAGATTCCTTCGGATTTTATGACCGAAACCACACCTACAATCCCAGCACATAAAGTAGTTAAAGAATACCGTGTTCTCTATTTGGAATCCGGGCTGTTAGCGGTTTTAATTCTGCACATTATTTTTGTGAATTTTCTTCCAAAAATGGATACGGCCGACATTTCTGATCTAAAGCGTACTGATATCGTTCTGGAAGTTAACGACATCCCGCAAACCCGCCAAGCTTTATCCGTAAAAGGTTCACCTGTAAAGCCCGTCATACCTATTGCATCGGACATTACTGAAAATATTCTTGCAGAAGAGACGGATGTTCGGTACGGAACCGAGGACGGCTTACTTGAGATACCGGCAATGCCCGCGCCTCCGGGCGGTAAAGGCAAATCAGAGTATTTCCCAGCCAAACTAATGGTAAGTAAATTCCCTGAATACCCTGCCGAACTCCAAAAGCAAGGCGTGTCCGGGGTTATTATACTTCAGGTCAAAATTGACGTAACAGGGAAAGTCATTGATCACAAAGTAAAATTAAATACAACCAAAAGCAGCGTGCTTGAAAAATTATCTATTGAAACCGTGTATAAATGCCGCTACAACCCGGCCTCTGATGGCAAGTCTCCTCTCGTTTCTTGGACAGATCACCGGTTTGAATTTCTTGACAAGACCGTTCAATAATGCTACTTTACTTCCAATCGCTAGTTAATTTTCAAATACCGTGGACTTGTACAATCTATTTATTATTTAACTGAGGAAATAAACCTGTCATGGGACGAATATTCGAGAAACGAAAATATAAAATGTTTGCGCGTTTTGATAAAATGGCAAAAGCATTCACACGGTACGGAAAAGAAATTGCCATTGCAGTAAAACTGAGCGGGCCGGATCCGAACCTGAATCCGAGATTGCGCACAGCGATCCAGAATGCAAAGGGCGTGAATATGCCTAAGGATCGTATTGATGCAGCCATTAAGCGCGCATCATCCAAAGATGAAAAAGATTTACAGGAAGTTCTGTATGAGGGATACGGGCCGCACGGGATAGGAATTTTGGTGGAGTGCGCAACGGATAACCCGACGCGCACCGTTGCAAATATCCGTATGTATTTTACAAAAGTCGGCGGCTCATTGGGCGCATCCGGCTCCGTTGGCTTTTCTTTTGAGCGGAAAGGCGTTTTTAAGTTGGAAGCTCCTGCGGTAGATTTGGAAGAACTGGAACTTGAACTTATCGATTACGGCGCGGATGATTTTGCAGTCGACGAAAATGAAATCTACGTCTACACCTCTTTCGCTGATTTCACAAAAATGCAGAAAGCGCTAGAAGAAAAACAATTTAATATCATTACAGCGGAACTTCAATATGTCCCTAAAACATCCACTCAGTTATCCGAAGAACAGGAGGAGGACATATTAAAGTTGATTGCAATTATCGAAGAAGATGAAGACGTGCAGAATGTTTATCATAACATGAAGTAGTTTGGTTCTTATTATATGAAGTTTTTAATTATTGAATTATTTCTATGAAAATCCTTGTCATCGGGAACGGCGGCCGCGAACACGCATTGGTTTGGAAGATCGCTCAATCTGAAAAAGTTACTCACATTTATTGCGCTGCCGGTAATGGCGGCATTCGCTCCCTCGCCGAATGCATTCCGATAAAACCGACAGATATTAATGCTCTATTACAATTTGCCCTCCAAAATAAAATCGATCTCACGATCGTTGGGCCGGAACAACCGCTGACGCTTGGCATTGTCGATCTTTTTCAGCAACACGAACTAAATATTTTCGGCCCGTCTGCTACGGCGGCGGAAATCGAAGGCAGTAAAGTTTTTGCCAAAAATTTAATGATGAAATATGGCATTCCAACGGCAGCCTTTAAATCATTTACCGTGATTGCAGATGCTAAGGCTTATATTACTGATATGAATCAGCCGTGCGTTGTCAAAGCCGACGGCCTCGCCGCAGGAAAAGGCGCGATAGTCTGTCCGACGCTGCAGGAAGCGCTAACGGCAGTTGACACGATCAAAAATGAATTAGGGGAAGCAGGTAACTCCATCGTTGTTGAAGAGATGATGGAAGGTGAAGAAGCATCAATTTTTGCTGTTACCGACGGCATAAATTACCTTCTCTTGCCTGCCGCACAGGACCATAAAAGAATCTTCGACGGCGACAGGGGAAAAAACACAGGCGGTATGGGCGCTTATGCTCCGGCTCCCGTCATGTCATCAACTTTATTAGACCGTGTAAAAAAGGAAATTATCGAACCTACAATTTTAGCGATGACAAACGAAGGCCGGAAGTATCAGGGCGTTTTATATTGCGGAATAATGCTTACCCGCAGCGGGCCTAAAGTGGTTGAATTTAATTGCCGTTTCGGCGACCCGGAATGTCAGGCGGTATTACCTTTGATCAAAAGTGACATAGTTGACATGTTTCTATCGGTTGTAAATCAGAGTATAAGCTCATATAGATTGGATGTGCGCCAACAATCTTCCGTATGCGTAGTAATGGCATCAGGCGGGTATCCTGATCAATACGAAAAAAACAAAGAAATTTCCGGTCTGGACAGAATGACCGATGAGAACACCTTAATATTTCATGCGGGTACAGATTTGATAAACGGAAAGGTCTGCAGCTCCGGTGGCCGTGTTTTGGGCGTAACATCCTGTTCTGAACATTTACCCGATGCGATCAAGAAAGCATATACAGCCGCCGAACAAATTCATTTTGAAAAGGCGTATTTCAGAAAAGATATCGGCTACCGCGCACTAAAAAATTAATTTCGCTCAGGAGCATGCTGTGAAATTACAGTTTTGTTTTTTGTTTGTTTTTGTAACGCAATCGATCGCACAGGTCCCTATTAAGTTGGACTTCGGAAATAAATCATCCTCCATTATTCCCGTGTATCATGGCGATCAGAATTACGTCTCTGCGAACGACATGGTTGATCTTCTCGATGCGGGATTTTATGAAAATAAGGCCAAGAAAAAAATTGTACTTTCTATTCCCGGTCATCAAATAAAAATCACCGGCAACAACCCGTTCATAGTGGTTGATGAAAAAGATATACTGCAGATGCCGGCAGACTGCCAGTATATCGACGATAAAATTTTTCTTCCAGTGCAGTTTTTTGTTCCAATTCTTAATGCGTATTTGACCACGCCCGTTTTGGTTGACGACCATAAATCCATAATGCCATTAACGGACGCGGGAATTTCAAAAAGCGAAGTTCTTGAAGATACGGAAAAGGGAAAGATTAACCTCACGGCGATCACTTTTGACAAAAAAACTAACGGACTCCTGATTAAATTAAAAACAGAGAAAAATTTTCAAAAAAACGATGTCGAAGTTTGGAGGAACAAAAACTGGCTCTATGTAACTATTTCCGACGGACTGTCTTCAGATGACGTTTCGAGGGATATTAAGTTGTCGGAGCAATTTAAATTGATTAAGAGCGCTTTAATCTTTCAGCACAAGAATTCGGTGCAACTCTCATTTCAACTTAATTACGATATACCTGGACAGGAAATTTTTATTGACGATAAAAGCGGCGATGTTTTTGTCAGTATCCGCGTCAGCAATGCAGCGCATCTCGACGTTGATCCCCTCAAAATTCCGAAACTGAATATTCAAAAAGACCAGTGGAAAATTGATAAAATAGTTTTGGACGCCGGCCATGGCGGCTGGGATAACGGCGCGTCAGGAAAGAACAAGACCCGGGAAAAAGATATGACGCTTGCGATCGTATTAAAGCTGGGTAAATTGATAGAACAACGGCTTGGTCTCAAAGTAGAATACACGAGAGATACCGATACCTACATCACGCTTCATGGCAGAACCAAATTTGCCAATTCCCGTAACGCTAAACTTTTTGTGAGCGTACATTGTAACTCTAACGTTAAACGGAAAGCAAATGGATTTGAAACGTTTTTTCTGTCGCCCAGCCGAACCGATGAGGCCCTTGCTGTGGCCCGAAAGGAAAATGAGGTTATAGAACTAGAAAAAGATAACCACAAGTATGGTGATTTTACGGATGAAAAATTTATTTTAAGCAATATTATGCAAAGCGTTTTTGTAAAGGAAAGCGAGGAATTGGCCGATTACATTCAGAAGGGGTTGGACAAGCAGCTCAGTCTTACAAATCGCGGCGTTTCGCAGGCTCCGTTTTATGTGCTGATGGGCGCTTCGATGCCGTCCGTGCTGGTAGAAACGGCTTTCATTTCTAATTTAAATGAGGAAAAATTTTTGAAATCGGAAGACGGACAAAAGAAATTGGCTGAAGGTATTTATGACGGAATCAAAAATTTCATCCAAGATTACGAGAAATCACAAAAAGAATAAACACGGCTTAATCTCTATTTAGCCTTTCCAATGCCTTAATAATTCCCTGAGCCTTATCTATACATTCCTGATATTCTTCATCAGCTTCTGAATCCCACACGATGGCTCCGCCGGTTTGGAAATATCCCTTTTCGCCTTGCAGGATTAGAGTCCTGATCACTACGGAGAGATCCATAGTTCCATCATATCCGATATAGCCCAAAGCGCCGGAATAAACGCCGCGGTTGAATAATTCCAATTCGTCGATGATTTCCATAGCGCGAATTTTCGGCGCGCCGGTCATTGAACCCGGCGGAAAACAAGCTTTCACAACGTCTATATTGGTACAGTTCTCTTTGAGTTTGCTGTTAATAGTCGAAACCATCTGAAATACGGTTGAGTATTTTTCAATATCGAAAAGGCGGGTTACCTGTACGCTTCCTGTTTCCGACACACGGCCAAGATCGTTTCTCACAAGATCAACGATCATCACATTTTCTGCCCGATCTTTCTCGCTATGTAATAATTCGAAATACATTGCCTCATCTTTGAAAAAGTCGCTGTGTCTCGGACGGGTGCCTTTGATTGGTTTACTTTCGGCTTCACGATCATGAATACGCAGAAAACGTTCCGGTGAGGAACTTATTACCGAAACATTCCCGCATTTAAGAAATGCGGAAAATGGCGAAGGGCTGACGTCAATAAGGTTTTTAAAAATCCGAAATTCGGTCCATTCTTCTTTTTTTCGAAAGATGACATTAAAACGTTGAGCCAGATTCAACTCATACACATCGCCGTCAGCAATGTGCTCTTTCACAACACCGATTTGTTTCATATAATCGGCTTTGGTGACCGTGTGAGTAATGTTGTATTCAACCGCTTCTTTTTTTGGTTGAATGTTATCGTTGTTATTAACGACTTTTTCAAGTCTTTGAATACCTTCGTCCGTTCCAACGAAGTAATATTTATTTTTCAAATGATCAATGACTATGTGCCCGTCGTAAAACATCCAGCATGAATCCGGCAGATTGGGGTTGTCCTCAGCGGTAGAGGACAATTGTTCGATATGGTTTTTCATATCGTATCCCCAGTAGCCTATTGCGCCTCCCTTAAAGAAGGGCATTCCGGCAATATGAGTATTGAACTTATAGTCTATTTTTTGAGCAGTCATTAGACTTACAAAATGCTGAAATGGATTGCCTTCATATTTCTCTATTTTTTCTTTTTTGTTTATGATGATCTTGTTATGCTTCGCCGTGAAAACGATGCTGGGATCGCATGACATGTAAGAAAACCGGGAGTTTTCATTTTGAAAAATCGAACTGTACAGAAAAAAACTGTATTCATGCAAATACAGCTTCGCGAATAAATCCAATAAAGAATTTTTACAATGGAATTCACGTAGATACCAGCTCGTCATAATTACTCTAAAATTTCAATTAATGATTGACGGAAAGTATGCAGAATGTTCTCAGTCAACCCGCCCATCTTACCGTCGCTTATGGTGGTCTTCTCAGCTTGAGTTACCGGCAGTACTTGAATATTGGTGTTGGTCAGAAAAATCTCATTGGCCTGGAGGGCATCGCTTTTGGAGAAAGTCGTTTGAGCAACCGGTAGATTCAATTTTTGTGAAATTATTTCTATGACGCGCGCGCGGGTCGTTCCGGCCAATATCCCTGCTTCCAATGGCGGCGTTAAGAGCATCCCGTTCTTGATAATAAAAATATTGCTTGCGGTTCCCTCATAAACGGTTTCAAATGCATCCATAAGCATCATGTCATAACATTGTTTGTCGAGCGCCTTTTGTTTCGCTAATACATATGACTGCGCGCTCAGGGATTTTGTTTTGCCTGTTTTTTCATGCGAATTAAACAATGAACTGAATTGAAAATCAATCTTGACTCCTTTCTCGTAAAATGAATCCGGAATTATTTTACTCGGGCGAACAACGGTCAGTAAAGTCGGCTTAATGTCTTTTGAATACCCAAAGCCAAATTGATCGCCGCTTCCGCGCGTGACGGTAACGCGCACATAGGCGTCTGATAATTTATTCTTGATGAGCAGGTCATCTATAATATTTCGTATATCAGATAAAGAAGTTGAAAGCTTAATTTCTGAACGTTGACACCCGTCAAGCAGTCGTTCATAATGAGCCTTATATGAAATAACTCTCCGCCCAACCGTCCGCATAGTTTCAAAGATGCCGTCGCCATAGAGAAATCCCCTATCATTGGGAGATAGCGTTATATCGGATTCCGGAACATATTTTCCGTTGTAGTACGCTATATAATAAGATGAGTTCATAATGTAGATACGGTAAAATGTCAGCAAATCTAATCAACGTGCGCCTGACAATCAAACAAAAACAACCCGAAATTTCTTGAATTGAACTTGTTTTTTATATATGTTGCTCGAGGTTTCAAGAAAACGTGAAAGTTCATAGGAGAAAGCAGAGCCATGATCGATACGATATTCGATAAAATTGAAAAAGGCGCTCGTTTAACTTTTGATGACGGCTTAGCGCTATATCAATGCAAGGAACTTCCCATTCTGAGTTATATGGCAAATCATATACGTGAAAAGAAAAAACCTGACAATACCGTTACGTATATTATTGACCGCAATATTAATTATACGAATGTATGTGTCGACAAATGCAGTTTTTGTGCGTTTTACAGGCCGGTGGGCTCAAATGAGGGTTATGTGTTATCTTATGAAGAGATTGACAAGAAAATCGAAGAACTGATCGCGCTCGAAGGTATTCAGATTCTGATGCAGGGCGGATTAAATCCAAAATTAAAAGTAGCGTATTACGAAAATCTTTTCCGTCATCTAAAATCTAAGTTTCCGCAAATTTGGCTTCACTGTTTAAGCGCACCTGAAATAGATTACATAGCCAAAGTGTCTGATTTATCCGTAGAGGAAGCGCTCCGCCGTCTTAAAACTGCCGGATTGGATTCTATTCCCGGCGCAGGAGCCGAAATACTGGTAGATCGGGTTCGTACTGAAGTTTCCCGCGGGAAATGTGATTCAGAACGCTGGCTTGATCTGCATCGGATCGCGCATAAAGTGGGATTGACGACGACTGCCACGATGATGTACGGGCATGTGGAGACGCTCGAAGAGCGAATTGAACACATACTGAAGATCCGCGACTTACAAGATGAGAGCCTTAAGAATTACGGAAGAGGTTTTACGGCGTTCATACCGTGGAATTTTCAACCGGATAACGTCCCGCTCGGTCAAAATCCGAATATTCGCGTCACCACAACGGTCGAGTATCTTCAGACGCTTGCCATCTCGCGAATCATGCTGGATAATATCGACAATTTCCAGGTTTCCTGGGTTACGCAAGGTAAAGACGTCGCTCAGGTTGGACTCAATTACGGCGCTAATGATTTTGGAAGTTTGATGATTGAGGAAAATGTAGTGAGTCAAAACGGTACGACGTTCAACGTAACTGTCAAAGACATCGAAAAAATGATTTCGGATGCGGGCTATAATGCGAAACGTAGAAACAACCATTACGAGATTATAAATTAGAAATTTTGAATTGTGAATTTAGAATTCAAAATTTCTAATTTCATTCTAGTATTCTTTCTTCATTTCAGTTCCTCTATAAAAAAACTGCAGTATCTGTTTGTAAGTATATCCTTGCTTCGCCATCGTTCTCGCGCTGTACTGACACATACCGACCCCATGGCCAAAACCGGCGCCTTTACATTTCACCGACTGGATCGTTCCGTCCGGGTTTCGTATGATATCGAGACGGAACAGGGAACTGTACAGAATGTATTTTTCACCTCGTAAAATTCGACGGGCTTGTTCTCCGCTCACGATAAAACTGTCCTTGGTAAATCCTATTTTAAATTCCTTTACCCGCTGCGATGAATCGCGAGAGATCACGGCCAGATTATACAACCGTTGATTATCAATTTGTGAAACTTCTTCCTGCGGTATCACCACTTTCAGGTTTTCTTTGATCAATTTTTCAATTTCGTCACCTGTCCAATTCAATTCCCATCGGTAGTGCGGCGATTCTTCACACAGATTTTTACCTGCAACCTCGTTGTTTATACTCGCGAGATAGGTTGTTGGCGTCGAACTTTTCCAGACCTCCTGCACATTCGCCGTAACCCCGCCGCAAGTGGAGAAATAAAATGCATTGACCGGTTTCCCGCCCATGACCGCAATTTCACCGACCGTTTCGATCACAGCGCGTGTTGTGATATCACTTTCGCTTGACGCGCCTTCATACACCTGATCATTCACATCGCTTACGTAATCGTATTGTTTGTACTTGCCTTTATATCGAACCGCATAAGTCCGCGCCGCAACGGCCTGAGCTTTGGCGGCTTCTAATTGATCAGGCATGAGATTTCCAATTTCATTTCGCACTACCCCCATGAGGTAGGATTCCAAATCAAGGACATTGATCACATTGATCTTGTCTTCTTCCGGTAACAAAAGAAGATATCCGCGGTAGGAATTTCCACCAACGCTAAAGCGGATGTTCGCGGACTTGGTGTCCATTGAAAACGAAGCGGAAACGCCAATCGATTTCCCCGACGCATCAAAGACTTCTATTTTATCCTTGTTCCTCTTGAGTTCAATCCGTTGTTCCGCCGACACATACCCGACGTCTTGCCCCGAGATATTGTCTTTCACCGCAAATGCTGCATTGGCATATAAAGAAACGTTCGACGTTTTTTGAATTAAGATCTTGACCTGCGGAATCGATGCGTTATCCGGTAAGGAACGGGTCGTCATAGTCGACGAGCAACCTATGGCAGAAAAAGTGACTAGTGCGCAAAGGAGTAAAGTTTGACTTTTCATTAGTACGTTGGTTTCGTTCTGAAAAATATATCGTTGACTGCAACTAATATTACATAATTTTTTGATTAATGGAACAAATTTTTCGTAATAGTGTCAATGAAAGCGCCACGTCTCTTTTGGCTAAAATAAGAAGAGCCGCGTTCGGTAGAATGCGGCTCTTTTTTTAAAAATTAAAATAACGATAAGCTTGCTATCGGTGACGACAAGGATTTACTAAAACTTGAACCCTAGCCGCGTGAAATAGTAAGCGCCGCTGAATCCCATCTGAACGGCATCCCAATTTCCCCCGGTTTCAGTAAGACCCGCGTCATGTTGGTCCGGGTAAATATTGGCAATATTGTTTGCGCCGACGGTGATCATAATATTTTTTGAAACATCATAGCCAAAGGCTATGTTTGTAACAACTTTTGCCCGGTATTTGTCAATATTGCCGTCCCAGTTTTCTAGTTTTACTTCACCAAACCGAATGAATTGTAGGTTTGTTGTAAATGCATTCATTTTGTAATCAAACGTTAAGTTCATCTTACTGTCCGGCGCGGAAGCCAGTAGAAACAACTGTTCACGTCGGCCAAAATAAATGTCTTCCTTTCCTGCCAACTTGTCGGAAGTCTTTATTTTTTTACCCAGCGACATGTCCGTAAAGTTAGCGGCGTACGTGACATTCAGGCGACTGTTGTCCAGATATTTTGTCCAACCTAACACAATGTCCAGACCATTCGTTTTTGTGTCGATGGCATTGGTAAAGAATGATGCTTGAGCGATTCCTGCCGGGAAATACGCACTGATCGTCGTGTCCGAATTATCAAAAGCACCCGTCAACACAATTCGGTCTTTGATTACAACTCGGTACGCATCTACTGTTGCGGTAAAATCCTCATATTTTGCCGTGAAACCAAGGCTCATGTCAATCGCTTTTTCCTGTTTGAGCTTTGGGATACCCAGCGCCTTAGTAATTTCTGCATCATTTCTGGCAATAAGTTTTTCAACCGGTTCACCGCCGACAAAATCAGTAAAAGAAGAATTGAAATATTTTTGTGCAAGCGAAGGTGCTCGGAAACCGCTGCTGACAGATCCTCGCACGGATACGTCCGGCGTTACTTTGTAGCGAGTGGCAATTTTGCCATTAAACGTGTTTCCAAAATCGTTATAGTGCTCAAATCGCGCGGCGGTCCCGATCATGAGTTCCTGAGTGATATCAAATTCCGCATCCGCATACGCACCGATGTTGGTCCTGGACCAATTAAGTACATTAGACGGTTGGAACCCGGGAAACCCTTGTGATCCTGCGGGACGAAGCGTACTGTCCGTTCCGTCGAAATATTTTCCGCCATAGTTTTTCCAGGAACCTTCTTCGCCGGCAAAAATCTGATACTGGTCAACTCGAAAGGCTGCACCAAATGCGATATTCGCGCCTTGCGCTATACTCGGATAGAATTTGCTGAAATTGACTTCGCTCGTATTTTGAATAAGTTGGAATCCTCCGGCGTCAAATTTTGTCGGCGAGGCAGCCAAAAGCGATGCGTTTAGTGTGTGTTTAATCGTATAATCGAACCGGTTAGATCCGATCGTATTGTTCAGATCAACATCCCAACCGCTGAACTTTGTTCGGTAGCCGGCCGATAACGAATAGTCAGTTATGATCGAAGTAATGCGAGGATTAAATCCATTCGGATAAATTTCAGGAATATTTCTATCTTCGTCAGCGCCTCTGGTCCATGCATACGCATCCGTGTACCGATGATTATATCCGGCAAACGCATAAAAACTTGAGTTGGTAGAAATCGGAACGGCAGAATTCACATAGACCGCGAAGTTGTTGGCAGAAGCGTCTCCAAACTTTTCTCTGTATACATCAAAGGCGTCCGGATCGGTTGGACGATTGGTCTTGGCCTTTGAAACATAGTCCAGCGTGAAGTTGGCATAACCGTCTTGCCCAAGTCTTACACCGTAATTCGCGCTTGTGTTAACGGTTCCCCCGTCAAAAGTGTTATCAGGCTTTATGTCGTATTTTGGACCGACAAATAGATGAGAACTCGGGTCCGCATTGCTGAACCCGGTTGTAACCGATCCGGTAAATTCTTCAACTGATGATTTGAGAACAATATTGATGACACCGGCAATCGCATCCGATCCATATTGTGCGCTGGCGCCGTCCCGCAGAATCTCTATGCGTTCGATGGCCGCGGCCGGAATCGCATCAAGGTCTGTCCCTGTGTTTCCGCGTCCACGCGAACCAAATATGTTAATGAGAGAAGACTGATGACGACGTTTACCGTTGATGAGAACCAAAGTCTGATCCGGCCCTAATCCTCTTAAGGTGGCCGGATCAATATGATCTGCACCATCTGCCCCGGATTGTTTATTTGAATTGAAAGAAGGCGCGGTGTATTGCAGCAACTGATTAACACTCACTTGCCCGGAATGCTCAGTCACATCTTTCACCTGAATTACGTCTACCGCTACAGGTGTTTCTGTCACGGTTCGGTTGAAACTGCGCGTACCGACGATTTGGATCGCATTTAGCTCAATCACATTTTCCTTCATCACGACGTCTATTTCAGACTGGCCATTTACTGGTACCTCGAGTTTTGAGTAACCTATGTAAGAAAATACCAGAGTAGCCGTCGGCGATGTAGCTGCAATCTTAAATTCTCCGCGAATGTTCGTCGTCGCCCCGCGATAAGTTCCTTTTTGAACAATATTCACGCCTACGAGCGGCTCGCCAACAGAATCTCTCACTGTTCCTGAGACCGGGTGTTGTGCTAACAGTATCGCCGGCACCAGCAAGAACAGGGCGATGAGTAAAATAGGTTTCATGATAACCTCTCCTCTAACGTTAGGGTTTGTTTAACAGTATTTCCCAAAATACTGTTTGTCTATGTGAATTAGGAATATTCAGCAATTGAACCAAACTTCAAACTATTCTCATATTTTCATGATCAATAAAAATGTCATGGCTTGCGGCGAAGCATTTGACTTATTTTATAATGAACGAGTTGAAAGAAATAGATGTGATAAATAAAAACAGATCTGTTTTATGATATGTGCAACACGATAAGTATTTATTGTTTTACAATCAAGTGCTATTTAGCAATAAATTACTACCTATCATTTTTTTTGATACGAGACGTAAAAAACCCCAACTTCTTTCGAAATTGGGGTTTTTAAAACAAAGTCATCGGGTGACTTACTTTTTCAAGAAGCTACCCTGAAACAATATTCTTAGTAACGGCTTGAACCGCCACGATCACCGAAGGACTTTTTTTCCATTGGTTTAGCCACATTGACCTTCAGATTTCTCTCCATGAGCGAATAGTTGTTGAACATTTCGATGGCTTTTGTTGCCTCTTCTTCGGTGCCCATTTCGACAAAACCGAATCCCTTGGAACGTCCGGACATCTTGTCCATAATGACTTTCGCGGATGTGACCGTACCGGCCTGTGAGAATAAATCGCTTAATGCCTGGTCATCCGTATTATACGAAAGATTACCGACATAGAGTTTGTTTGAATTCATGATACGTTTCCTTCTGATTAGAATATAAGTAAAGAGATAAATTAGATTATATTGTTGGGCTTAAACAGCCCCCTGAACTTCTTCAGAACTTAAAAAAAAAGACCCCAATAAGAACTTATTGGGGCCAAAAATAAATCCCGGCGACGTCCTACTTTTCCATGCAGTTACCCACATAGTATCATTAGCGCTGGCAGGCTTAACTGCTCTGTTCGGAATGGGAAGAGGTGTTACCCTACCGCTAAAGTCACCGGAAATTTGTAATAAAATCTTGACAATTGAGAGTACTGATTTATGAGAATCAACTATGATGTTTTATGAAAATAAAATTAAATCAAGCCGCACGACTTATTAGTATCACTCGACTGAACGCATTGCTGCGCTTACATCTGTGACCTATCAACCACGTAGTCTCCGTGGAGTCTTAAGTGTCTTGCGACAGGGATACCTAATCTCAGGGTGGGTTTCGTACTTAGATGCTTTCAGCACTTATCCCATCCGAACGTAGCTACTCTGCCATGCCTTTGGTAAAACAGCAGATGCACTAGAGGTTCGTCCATTCCGGTCCTCTCGTACTAAGAATAGAACCCTTCAAGTATCCTACGCCCACAGCAGATAGGGGCCGAACTGTCTCACGACGTTCTGAACCCAGTTCACGTACCGCTTTAATTGGCGAACAGCCAAACCCTTGGGACCTTCTCCAGCCCCAGGATGCGATGAACCGACATCGAGGTGCCAAACCGGGTCGTCGATGTGGACTCTTGGACCCGATCAGCCTGTTATCCCTAGCGTACCTTTTATCCTTTGAGCGATGGCCCTTCCATGCAGAACCACCGGATCACTAAGCCCGACTTTCGTCTCTGCTCGGCTTGTATGCCTTACAGTTAAGCTTCCTTGTGCCTTTGCACTCTGCGCACGGTTACCAAGCGTGCTGAGGAAACCTTTGGGAGCCTCCGTTACATTTTAGGAGGCGACCGCCCCAGTCAAACTACCCGCCTAGTACTGTCCTCAGCCTCGATTCAGAAACTTGAGTTAGAATTTCAATATCACAAGGGTGGTATTTCACATTGCGACTCAGCCCAGGCCAGAACCCAGGCTTCAAAGTCTCCCACCTATGCTACGCATGTAATGTCAAAACACAATGCTAGGTTATAGTAAAGGTTCATAGGGTCTTTCCGTCCCGCTGCGGGGAGCCGGCATCTTCACCGGCACTACAATTTCGCCGAGGCGCTTGTTGAGACGCAGGATCACTCGTTACACCATTCGTGCAGGTCGGAACTTACCCGACAAGGAATTTCGCTACCTTAGGACCGTTATAGTTACGGCCGCCGTTTACTGGGGCTTCGGTTCAAAGCTTCGCTTGCGCTAACCTCTCTCCTTAACCTTCCAGCACCGGGCAGGTGTCAGACCCTATACGTCGTCTTTACGACTTTGCAGAGCCCTGTGTTTTTGGTAAACAGTCGGTAATCCCATTTCACTGCGGCCCCTTGCGGGGCACCCCTTATCCCGAAGTTACGGGGTCAATTTGCCTAGTTCCTTAACAAGCGCTATCTCGAGCACCTTTGGATATTCTCCTCGCCCACCTGTGTCGGTTTACGGTACGGATACCTTGCATTCTCGTGTAGAGGTTTTTCTTGGCAGCATGATTAGGACGAATTGGCTTGCCCGAAGGCTCGTTTCTTATTCGTGTTTCACGTTAAAACGACCGTGCGGATTTGCCTACACGATCTAGCTACACACTTAAACCTGGAAACCAATCCAGGCTCGTCTTTCACTTCTGCGTCACCCCTTGACTGATAACGAATACAAAGCAGTTCAGGAATATTAACCTGATTACCATCAGCTACGCCGCTTGGCCTCGCCTTAGGCTCCGACTAACCCCAAGCAGATTAACTTTACTCAGGAAACCTTGGGCTTTCGGTGAAGGAGTTTTTCACTCCTTTTATCGCTACTTATGCCAGCATAATCTCTTCCATGTCCTCCAGCCGGGCTCGCGCCCAACCTTCGACGGTTAATGGAATGCTCCTCTACCACTTACAGATAAATCTGTAAATCCACAGCTTCAGTGAGAGGCTTAGTCCCGTGTATTATCGGCGCGGAACTGCTTGACTAGTGCGCTATTACGCGATCTTTAGATGATGGCTGCTTCTAAGCAAACATCCTAGTTGTCACTGCGGTTCCACATCCTTTATCACTTAGCCTCTACTTTGGGACTTTAGCTGATGATCTGGGTTCTTTCCCTTTTGCCAACGAAGCTTATCCCTCGCCAGCTGCTTCCCGGAGAACAAGTCAACGGTATTCGGAGTTTGAGAGGGTTTGGTACCGTTGTGACAGCCCTAGCCCTATCAGTGCTCTACCCCCGCGACTTTTTATTATCCGAGACTATCCCTAAAGATATTTCGAGGAGAACGAGCTATCTCCCAGTTTGATTAGCCTTTCACCCCTAGCCACAGCTCATCCGAGCAACTTTCAACTTACACCGGTTCGGTCCTCCATAAGGTTTTACCCTTACTTCAACCTGGCCATGGCTAGATCACTAAGGTTTCGCGTCTACCGCACGTTACACCCCTTTCGGGACGCCCTATTCAGACTTGCTTTCGCTACGGCTACGAGGCTTGTTGACCTCTTAACCTTACGCAACGTACGAGTAACTCGCTGGCTCATTATGCAAAAGGCACGCCGTCATCCCGATAAATCGGGACTCCGACAGCTTGTAGGCATACGGTTTCAGGTTCTATTTCACTCCCTTAATAAGGGTTCTTTTCACATTTCCCTCGCGGTACTATCCTCTATCGGTCACAAGAGAGTATTTAGCCTTGGAAGATGGTCCTCCCAGTTTCGCACAGGATTTCACGTGTCCCGCACTACTCAGGATACCCACATGCTGCTTTCGGTTTACGTTACGGGGCTATCACCCACTATGGCGTTGCTTTCCAGACAACTTCACTTACCTACTTACAGATCACTACAAGGGTCCTACAACCCCAAGCCGACAAGTCGGCCTGGTTTGGGCTATTTCCCGTTCGCTCGTCACTACTTGGGAAATCTCTTTTGATTTATATTCCTCCAGGTACTTAGATATTTCAGTTCCCCGGGTTTGCTTCTTCTTGCCTATGAATTCAGCAAGAGATGATACCGTATTACCGGTAACGGGTTGCCCCATTCGGAAATCTTCGGATTAACGGCCGTTAGCGCCTTCCCGAAGCTTATCGCAGCTTGCCGCGTCCTTCATCGCCTTCTTGTGCCAATGCATTCTCCGTATGCCCTTAATAGCTTGAATTTTATTTTAATAAAACATCACACTATTAGCATAATATAAATTATAAAAAATAGCGATTCTCGAAATCAAAGATTGTAGTCTTCAATTTATTAAATCAATAACATCTCAATTGTCAAAGAACTTTGGTTGATATAACTGGTATATCAATGAAAATTTATTATTTCGGGCAAAAGCCCTAATCGTAATCTAATTGTGGAGCTAAACGGGCTCGAACCGTTAACCTCCTGCGTGCAAGGCAGGCGCTCTCCCAAATTGAGCTATAGCCCCGTGTGTTCCGGCAAACCTTTAAGCAGTGGGCTTGGATGGAGTTGAACCATCGACCTCACGCTTATCAGGCGTGCGCTCTAACCACCTGAGCTACAAGCCCTCAACCAAAATTGTAAAAGAACAAAAAAAAATAAAAAAGAGAGTATACATGTTAAAACAAAATGAGAATCAAATCGAGTTATATATGGAATATGTATTGGTGCTAACCGAAGTTAACCCAACACCTATTCTCCAGAAAGGAGGTGATCCAGCCGCACCTTCCGGTACGGCTACCTTGTTACGACTTAGCCCCAGTTACTGGTCTCACCTTTGGAGTCTACTTGCTAGACTACTTTGGGTGCTACCAACTTCCATGGCTTGACGGGCGGTGTGTACAAGGCCCGGGAACGTATTCACCGCTGCGTGCTGATCAGCGATTACTAGCAATTCCAGCTTCATGAAGGCGAGTTGCAGCCTTCAATCCGAACTGAGGCAGGTTTTTAGGGATTTCCTTCACCTTGCGGTTCTGCCCTCTGTACCTGCCATTGTAGCACGTGTGTAGCCCTGGACGTAAGGGCCATGATGACTTGACGTCATCCCCACCTTCCTCCGACTTATCGTCGGCAGTCTCTTTAGAGTGCTCAACTAAATGGTCGCAACTAAAGACAAGGGTTGCGCTCGTTGCGGGACTTAACCCAACATCTCACGACACGAGCTGACGACAGCCATGCAGCACCTATACTAGCGTCCCTTGCGGGAAGTCCACTTTCATGGAATGTCACTAGCATTTCGAGCCCAGGTAAGGTTCTTCGCGTTGCGTCGAATTAAACCACATGCTCCACTGCTTGTGCGGGCCCCCGTCAATTCCTTTGAGTTTCAATCTTGCGATCGTATTCCCCAGGTGGAGGACTTAATGCGTTAGCTGCGGCACCGATAATAAATTACCGATACCTAGTCCTCATCGTTTAGGGCATGGACTACCAGGGTATCTAATCCTGTTTGCTACCCATGCTTTCGTGCCTCAGCGTCAGTTACGAGCTAATGAGCCGCCTTCGCTACTGGTGTTCTTCCAAATCTCTACGCATTTCACCGCTACACTTGGAATTCCACTCATCTCTCTCGCACTCAAGATCGACAGTATCAATGGATAGTCTATAGTTAAGCTATAGGATTTGACCACTGACTTACCGATCCGCCTACGCACCCTTTACACCCAGTAATTCCGGACAACGCTTGCCACCCCTGTATTACCGCGGCTGCTGGCACAGAGTTAGCCGTGGCTTTCTCTGAGGGTACCGTCACTCCCGGCGTAACCGGGATTTCTTCCCCTCTAACAGTAGTTTACATCCCGAAGGATTTCATCCTACACGCGGCGTTGCTGCGTCAGGCTTTCGCCCATTGCGCAATATTCCTCACTGCTGCCTCCCGTAGGAGTCTGGGCCGTATCTCAGTCCCAGTGTGGCTGATCATCCTCTCAGACCAGCTACTGATCGTAGCCTTGGTGGGCTGTTACCCCGCCAACTAGCTAATCAGACGCAACCTCTTCTTGAAACAATAAATTTTTAATGATCTCGACATGCGTCAAAATCACATTATGGGGGGTTAGCTAAAGTTTCCCTCAGTTTTCCTCCATTTCAAGGCAGATTGGTTACGTGTTACTCACCCGTTCGCCACTTTACTCACGATATTGCTACCGCTTTCTCGTTCGACTTGCATGTGTTAGGCACGCCGCCAGCGTTAGTCCTGAGCCAGGATCAAACTCTTCGTTGTCAATATATTATTTTATAAATATACTATAGAAGAGCTGATTGACTCAATTACTCAAATTGAATTAACGATGTATACTCTCATTTTCAAAAAACATTTTGCGATAACCTGTGTTATTCGCATCTATAATCAGACTTACGTCTTGAAATTGCCTTTTTAAAAGACCCTTTTTTCACAAGGGAGTCCAATATATATAAAAACTTATCGCTTTGCAAGTACTATTTTAAGTTTCTTATATATTCTGTTCCTAACAAGTTATCAACACCAAATACACGCTCCTGCAACGGTTCCAAAACGGGTTGCAATGATACAAAAAAAAGTATCCGATGTCAATAGTTAAATGATGATTTATCAAATATTTTATAGGTAAGAATGCGGCGCGGTTCATCAGGCGCTAATCAGTTTCCACAACGTCTTTACCAACTTTTCCAAACCGGTGTGTGCAACTGATGAGATCATGAATATCTGCGTGCCGTCCTTCATCTTTGTTTTCTTCGGCGGCTTGTCGGTGGTATCAAGTTTGGTCAGGATCACTATGCGTTTACGCTTGAGCAGTTCTTTGTTAAACGACTTTAGTTCCTGTTTAAGCGTTGCATATTCCTTTTCATAATCTTCACTTTGCACGTCGATCAGGAACGCCAGAACTTTCGTTCGTTCGATGTGTTTCAGAAATTGGATTCCGAGCCCTTTGCCTTCGTGCGCGCCTTCGATCAATCCGGGAATATCCGCCATGACAAGGCTTTTAAAGTCAGCAACTTTCACAATCCCCAGATTCGGCGTCAGCGTCGTAAACGGATAATTGGCTATTTTCGGCTTTGCCGCGCTGATGGATGCAAGAAGTGTAGACTTGCCGGCGTTGGGAAAGCCGACCAGTCCGACATCTGCGAGAACTTTCAGTTCAAGCCCAATACGATTTTCGCCGCCCGCTTGACCCGGCTCCGCGTGACGCGGCGTGCGGTTGGTCGGCGTTCGGAACCTCCAATTTCCTCTACCGCCCTTACCTCCCTTTTCAGCAACGAATCTTTGCCCTTTTTCGACGAGATCACAGAGAACTTTTCCCGTTTTCAAATCTCTGACTATGGTTCCCACGGGCACAAGAATAATAATGTCGTCTGCGTCTTTACCGGTTTGGTTTGAACCCTGCCCTTTTCCCCCGTTGTCGGCACGAAAAATTCTGTGGTGAACTATATCCTGCAAGGTATGCAGATTTTCATCTGCCTGAATGACCACATTTCCTCCGCGTCCGCCGTCGCCGCCGTCCGGGCCGCCTTTGGGAATATATTTTTCCCTGCGAAACGAAATACATCCGTCGCCGCCTTTGCCCGCGCGGATGTGAATTTCTGCATAATCTATGAACATGAATGGAACAATCTGTGATTTGAATAAATTAGGATATTTAACTGCAGAGTTTGTAAAGGGTTTTTAGAACTTAACCTTCACACGGTTTTTTTGTACTCTGGTATGTTGGTTTCAATTTACTTAACATATAACCTCGCAGATTACGCTGATTTACGCAGAATAGCCTATCGTTAATTCGCAATATCTGTGGTACCTTAAAAAAACAAATTTTCTAAAGAATCCAACTCTTAGCGTCTTTGCGCCCTTTGCGGTTAGAGTGTTTTTCATCGTTTGCTGAGTCCGGGAACCGTGAGCGTAGGATCAAAATGACGACGGCATCGCGCTTCGTATACGCCGGATGCGCCGACCAAAACGCGTTCTTCGTTTTGAACAAGCCGCTGGGTATAATTCGCCGGCGCGCCGCAGATGACACAGATTGCCATCGACTTGGTGATGTATTCCGCTATCGCGAGCAATTCCGGCATCGGTTCAAACGGTTTTCCAAGATAATCTTTATCGAGGCCAGCCACGATCACACGTTTTCCCATGTCGGCCAGCCGGTTGCACACGGCAACAATCGTTGAGTCAAAGAACTGCGCTTCATCTATTCCGATCACCTCTGTACGTGGATCGACTTTTTCTAAAATTTCATCCGCTTTTTCAACGGTCTCGGACTTCATGCGCAAATCACTGTGCGACACGATGTGGTCCTCGCTGTAACGTTTATCTATCAGCGGTTTAAAAACCTGAACGCGTTGGCGGGCAATTTCAGCGCGGCGCATGCGGCGAATAAGTTCCTCCGACTTCCCGCTGAACATGCTTCCGACAATCACTTCGATGCAGCCGCCGTTCATTGACACAAAACTCATAACCTCTCCTGTTTCTGGATTATTCTAAGGGGTTGCAATCTAATATATTTTTCTACGTTCTGCAAATTTAATTTCTTTGAATTCCGGTAATTTTAGACGTATTTTTTGTCTGTGAAACAGAACACAATCCAAAGAGAAGCTTTTATCTCGGGCAAAGGAATACACGCAGGGAAAGCTGCATCAGTGAAGTTCCTTTCGGCGGAACCGAACAGCGGAATCTATTTCATCCGCACCGACCTCAAAAACTCACTGCCGATCCCGGCGCTTTGGAACAACGTCTGCAATACGGAACGAGCGACCACCCTAGGCATTGGAGAAATCAAAGTTCGGACGGTCGAACATCTTTTGTCTGCGATTTTTGGATTGGGAATCACAAATTTGAGAATTGAAGTGGACAATGAAGAAATTCCAATTCTGGATGGAAGCAGTAAAATCTATTATGATCTGCTTGAATCGTCCGGCGTGCTGGAACAATCAGAAGATGCAAAATGCCATGTCATTGAAAAGGAGATCGTTTTTACTGGCCCTAAGAACCATTCTGTGATCCGGATGACGCCCGGCGACGAACTTAAGTTCACGTATCATTTGAATTACGCTGAGACATTCGAACAAAATTTAACGTATCAATTCTCAAAGAAAACGTATCATGCGCAAATCGCTCCGGCAAGAACGTTCTCTCTGCTCAGCGAACTGGAGTATTTATTCGACAATGGTTTGATATGCGGAATCAGGGACGCTGAAGGTTTCGCCGTAGTCGATGACTTTTCAAAGATAGATGAATTTACAAAAAAATTTGATATAAATGCAGATTCTTTTACTCATTCTGAGGGCAAAGTTACAATTCTCTCAAAAGAAAAGCTGCGGTTTGCAGATGAAATGGTGCGCCATAAAATACTCGACATTATCGGCGATGTTGCTTTAAGCGGATGTTATGTGCTAGGTCATGTTGAAGCGTTTGGAACGGGTCATTCGGAAAATATCGGATTACTGAAATCTGTTTTCGGTTGAATTTGAAATTCTTGAGTTGATATTTTAACTTCATTTGTTGAGAGGCACAGTAGTCATATGGATCAAACTGCAGTTCTTGTAGATGCGATACGAACCCCGATGGCTAAATACGGCGGGGCTCTTTCAACCGTTCGCCCGGACGACATGGTTGCGGAACTATTAAAAAGCATCATGGAACGTAACCCAAAAGTGGATGTCAATACCATTGCCGATATTATTATCGGCTGCGCTAACCAGGCGGGCGAAGATTCGCGTAACGTTGCACGCATGGCGGCGATCATCGCAGGCTTGCCTTTTGAGATCCCGGGACAAACGGTGAACCGGCTCTGCGGTTCAAGCATGCAGGCGATCATTACGGCGGTAACAACTATTCAAAGCGGCTGGGGAGATGTTTTTCTTGCCGGCGGAGTAGAGAGCATGTCGCGCGGGCCGTATGTCATGCCGAAGCCCGATAAGGCGTTTCCGTTTGGCTCATTACCCACCTACGACACATCCCTCGGATGGCGATTCCCTAATCCAAAGATCGAGGCGCGTGTTCGCCCGCTCAATATGGGCGAGACGGCGGAGGAGATTTATGCAAAGTACAAGATTCCGCGTGAGGAACAAGACCGCTATGCTGTTCAGAGTCATCGACGTGCGATCGCCGCATGGAAAAACGGCGTTTTTTCGGACTACGTCATACCGGTTCCGATCCAAACTAAAGGCGGTGTAACTATGGTCGACCGCGATGAGGGGCCGCGCGCCGATTCTTCTTTGGAAAGCTTAAGCAAACTCCGGCCTGCATTTAGAAAAGACGGAACGGTGACCGCAGGCAACAGTTGTCCCATGAGTGACGGCGCATCGATGACGCTGTTGATGAGTGAAAACAAAGCGCATGAGCTGGGTTACACATCCTGGTTTCGCCTTCGAAGCGCGGCCGTGTCCGGTTTACATCCGGATATCATGGGACTGGGGCCGGTCGAAGCGACACGAAAAGCGCTTGCGCTGTCAAATTTATCATTGAAAGACCTTGGCCTGATTGAAATCAATGAAGCTTTTGCAGTTCAGGCTTTAGCGTGCATTCGTGAACTGGAATTTGATGAGACACGAGTAAATGTGAATGGAGGCGCGATCGCACTCGGTCATCCACTAGGCTGCTCGGGCGCGCGGATCGTGGGAACGCTGGCACACGAAATGCGAAAAAGGGACATCCGGTTTGGCCTTGCCGCCATGTGCATCGGCGTCGGGCAAGGTATCGCAACGGTATGGGAGAAGGTAGGGAAGTAGTTAACACTGTCGCAGGACATTTGTTCATAAATTGAAATTGATTCATTGCTCCTCATCTCAGGATCACATTATGACGGATTCCTCCTGCGATTCTCGTCGGTCCCAATAACCTGAAGGACTGAATAATGAAAACATTCTATTATATCTTGCTTCTAATGGCCTTTAGCTCTTGTGCCCCTTCCAATGATAGGTCATCGCAATCTGAACCGGCCGCGAAACCAAAGACTATAACCGAAACATCACTAATTGTTTTGGGCACATTGCAAGATGGCGGTTCTCCTCATATTGCCTGCAAAAAAGATTGCTGCAGAGACTTATTTGAAAACCCGGATAAAAACAGAAAAGTGGTGTCGCTCGGTTTAGTTGACCCGAAAAATAACGCAAAGTACCTGTTCGAGGCAACTCCGGACATGCCGGAACAGATGAAAAAATTAAAAGCGTTTTGTTCTGCAGATTCCATAGAAACTCCTAACGGTATTTTTTTAACGCATGCGCATATTGGACATTACACCGGATTGATGTATTTGGGAAAGGAAGCGATGAATGCGCAAAAGGCAAACGTATTCGCAATGCCGGTTATGAAAAGATTTTTGGAAAAGAATGGCCCATGGAACCAATTGGTCTCAAATCAAAATATTTCAATTCAGGAACTATCCGACAAAAACCCGATAATTTTGTCTTCTGATTTAAAAGTAATTCCATTCAAAGTTCCTCATCGAGACGAATATTCAGAAACTGTCGGATATACCATTAGTGGACCAAACAAGAAAGTTTTGTTTATACCCGATATCGACAAATGGGAAAAATGGGATAGAAATATAATAGCAGAAATCTCTGAAGTAGACTACGCATTTATTGATGCCACATTTTACGATGGAGATGAGTTAAATAATCGTCCTATTTCGGAAATACCGCATCCATTTATAATTGAAAGTATGGCGTTATTTGCGAATCTGTCATCAAAGGAAAAAAGTAAAATATATTTTATCCATTTAAACCACACCAATCCGGCTTTAAATCCCGAAAGCGCTCAGACAAAGCACATTTTGGAAAATGGTTTTAATATTGCCAGAATTTATGATGTATTTAAATTATAGAGGAAGAAGCGGGACACGGCGGATGAACGGTCACGTTAGTATGGACAAGAGATTTTAGTTTGTTTAATTATTATTAGAATCGTGGACACTTCACAATTATGGGAAATCGCATGACTCGAATTAATATTTTTTTTGTGGCGTTCAGTATGCTGTATCCTGTAGTTAGTCAGGCCACACAATTGAAAGCCGCTGAAAAAATGGACACAGCCATTTTCCAGGATTCTATAGTAACTTCTGCCGCTGACTATGTTGATATAATTAAGAAGATCGCATGGGAAATTGAGCTGCTGAAAGATCAATATCCACAGTTGAGAGATTTTGAATCTTCCGTATATGTTGATGCTAACAATCTATCCATCAGCTATGGCTACAAGACACATAGAGCGGTTCATCAGAGCGGGTGGACTTCCGGCGTTCCAAATCCCGATGATGATGGGATTTGGTTGTACATAGACTTCCATTCACCGAAATCGACGAAACAGATTCATACTCAACCGAAAATGCCGGCATTGTGTATTGGAGAGATGCAAGTTTCATTTCTGATACTCGAAGGCGATGCAACTCCTTCAATTGCTCCGTTAGTTCGAGATATTCTAAAAAATAATGGGATCATTAAATGTTAGTTTCTTACCCACCTAACGGTCTACCGCGCATAACTTGGAGCGCAAATGGTCTCATTTCAACCGACATGCTCACAACCTTAAACCATAAGGAAAAATGATCATGAAACAGAAAATTGAAAAAATATTTCCAAATAAAATCGGCGTTCCGGCAAATGTAACTCCGCCGCTGCCCATGGATCAGACCGAGTATCTGATCAATGGCGAATTACTGAAATGGAAAGGCCCTTTTGAAAAAGTTCATTCTCCGGTTTTTGTGGAAGACAAGGGTTTACTTGATAATTTGATCGGCTCGTATCCTCTGTTAGACGAAGCATCGGCGCTAAAAGCCCTGAAGGCCGCGACGGAAGCTTATGATAACGGGCAGGGCGAGTGGCCATTGATGACTATTGCAAAAAGAATTGCATGCTTCAAGAAATTCATTCGTCTCATGAAAGAGCAGCGTGATACGATCGTCAAACTGCTCATGTGGGAGATCGGGAAGAACTTAAAGGACTCAGAGAAAGAATTTGACAGGACGGTGGACTATATAAGCGATACGATCGAAGCATTGAAGGACATGGACAGAGACGCGTCGCGCTTTGTCATCAAACAAGGTATTATTGCTCAGATCCGAAGGGCGCCATTGGGCGTTGTCTTATGTATGGGGCCGTTCAATTATCCTTTGAATGAAACATTCACCACTTTGATCCCCGCCTTGATCATGGGTAATACGATTATCTTCAAGCCGCCCAAACTTGGCGTCTTGCTGCATGCGCCTCTGCTCAAGGCTTTCCAAGAAGCGTTTCCGAAAGGTGTGGTGAATACGGTATATGGTGAAGGTCAAAAAGTGATCGCGCCGCTCATGGCTTCCGGAAAAATAAATGTACTGGCCTTCATCGGTTCCTGCAAAGTCGCAGACATTCTCAAGAAACAGCACCCGCAGCCGCATAAATTAAGGTCCGTCCTTGGGCTGGAGGCAAAAAATCCCGCTATCATATTGGAAGATGCCGATCTGAACATTACTGTTCAAGAATGTATCGCCGGTTCCTTATCGTTTAACGGACAGCGATGCACGGCGTTGAAAATTATTTTTGTACATGAAAAGATCAAGGATGCGTTCATTGATAAATTTGTATCCGAAGTGGAAAGGCTCAATATCGGAATGCCGTGGGAAGAAAATGTTTTCATCACACCTCTGCCGGAACCGAATAAATCGGAGCATTTGGCAGAGTTGGTCCATGACGCCGTGACGAAAGGAGCTAAGGTTTGTAATCCTTCGGGCGGGCTGAAAAACCGATCGTTCTTTTTTCCGGCGGTACTCTCAGAAGTGAATGAGCAGACGCGAATTTACCATGAGGAACAATTTGGCCCGATCGTGCCGATTGTCACTTTCAAGGAAATTCAAAAACCTTTGGATTATGTGATTCACTCCAACTACGGCCAACAGGCGAGCATCTTCGGAAAGGATTCAAATAAGATCGCCGCGCTGCTCGACACGCTCGTTCATCAGGTTTGCCGACTTAATATCAACTCCCAATGCCAACGCGGCCCCGACGTTTTTCCGTTCACAGGAAGAAAAGATTCGGCGGAAGGAACTTTATCCGTGAGCGATGCGCTGAGAGTTTTTTCGATTCGCACGCTCGTTGCTTTAAAAGAAAATGATCTTAATAAAGAGATCGTCACGGATATTCTTAAAAACCAGCATTCGAATTTTTTGTCGACGGATTTTATATTGTAGTAGTTTTTGAACTTTACGATTCATGTTTGAGGAGTGCATTTCTATTTTATAGATTGAACTTGGGCAACTAATCTCATACAAAAGTTGTAAAAAAAACGGTCGGAGGAATTCCAGATGAATCATCCAAAATCAATTAAACTTTTCTTAATGGACGGTGAACCTAATGGCAGATGGGCGTGTGAGCTTTCCAACTGGACTGGTAAAGCATACAAGATTCCAAGAATAAGAGTAAGAGATTCTTCTGACAGGGAAGATTTGAACAATACAGGCGTATACTTGTTATTCGGTAAAGATGATAATGACGATGAAATGGTTTATATCGGTGAAGCTGAGTCTATTCTTAAGAGACTCAATCAACAAATAAACCAACAAGACTTTTGGACCGAGGCGGTTGTGTTCATCAGCAAAGATGATAATTTAAACAAGGCTCACGTAAAATATATTGAAAATCGTCTCTTTGAGATTGCTAGCAATGCCAAGAGATACAAAATCGAAAATAGCGTTACACCAACTCAATCTACGATTTCAGAATCCGATAGAGCCGAAATGGAAGAGTTTATCGAAAATATGAAACTGATGGTAAATACTCTTGGACACAAAGTCTTTGAACAAAAAGTAGCACAAAGATCAATAGGCAAGTCTGTCTTTAAAATCAAGGCTGCAAGAGGGGCGGACGCTAAAGGCCAACCGACTTCTGAGGGTTTTGTTGTCTTCAAGGGATCTAAAGTTGCAAATTCAATTGTTGAATCGATGACTAAGTCATTTGTCTCAATGCGGGAGAGATTGATCGAAAAGGGTGTGATTGTAAAAAATGGCGATGCGTACGAAATTCAAGAGGACTACATATTTACCAGTCCATCTACTGCTGCAGTCATGGTTCTTGGTAGAAATGCAAATGGTCTAACGGAATGGAAACTGGATGATGGAAGAACACTGAAGGAGTATGAATCGACAAGTAGCCAAACATAATTAAACGACCGCTCGCGTTGCGGACCTAAAATTGTAGCCTTCTGTAAACCCTCAATTACACATCCACGATCCTTTCAAAAGAAAAATTCTTTTTCTCTTGATTTTCGAACGAGCGTTCGATAATTTATTCAAGATATTCAAGACAATAAGGTCTTAAATTCTTATATAATCTTATGACAAAAATACAATCGTGGAAAATGGAAGCCGTTGGGAAACCCATGCGGCAATTTGATAGTGACGCGCCTGCTTTGCAGGTAGATGAAGTACTGGTTCGCGTAGCCGGATGCGGCGTGTGCCATACCGATCTGGGATTCTTTTTTGACGGTGTGAATACGATGAAGCCTCTGCCTTTGACGCTCGGACACGAGATCAGCGGTGTAGTGGAAGAAGCCGGATCCGCTGCAAGTTCATGGCTCGGCAAAGCCGTTCTCATTCCTGCCGTCATGCCGTGCGGAACTTGCGATCTTTGCAAAAAGGGACAAGTTCGTATCTGCCGCAATCAGAAAATGCCGGGAAATCACATTGACGGCGGATTTGCAAGTCACGTGGTCGTACCGTCAAAATACCTGTGCGTCGTGGATGTTGCAGATCAAAAAGCGCTGTTCGGAAAATCCGGAGCGACGTTGGCGCAACTTTCTGTGATCGCCGATGCAGTCACAACACCTTTACAGGCAATCAAGAACGCCGGGCTCGTTTCCGGCAATGTCGCGATTTTCATCGGGGCCGGCGGAGTCGGAGGTTATGGTATTCAAATCGCCGCATCCTTGGGTGCACATGTGGTCGTGCTCGATGTTGATGACAAAAAACTTGAAACATATTCTAATTTCGGTGCATCGCTCACTATCAACCCTAAAACATCCGACGCCAAGGCCGTTCGTAAATCCATACAGTCTTGGGTGAAAGAAAAAGCGTATAATCCCTTTGAGTGGAAGATATTTGAAACGTCCGGCACGGCCAAGGGACAGGAATTGGCATTCAGCCTGCTCACCTTCGGCTCCAGATTATGCGTGGTCGGATTTACATTAGACAACGTGACTGTCCGCCTGAGCAATCTCATGGCGTTCGACGCACAGGCCATCGGCAACTGGGGATGCGACGTATCTTACTATCCGGAGGCGTTGGATTGGATTCGCAGCGGACAGATCCAGTTGATCCCATTTGTTAAAACCTTTCCGATGAGTGAAATTAATGCTGTCTTTGACCGCTCACACCGAAAAGAAATTGATCAGCGTCCAGTGCTCATACCTGATTTCTAGTCGGTATTTTAGCTGACACAATCGAAACATTTTAGAACAAGGATCAAACGAACAATCCAAAATCGTAAATCAGAGGAGTTACTTATGTTTAAAAATCATGATCTCGTACCCGACTATACTTTTAAAGAGATCCGGTATGAACTCAAGCCCATCAAGAGATCGTCCGGTCAATCGGTTGAAGGTTTATACGTTGCATGGGTCACTCTCAACAACCCTTCGCAGCTTAATTCATACACCACATTGATGGTCAAAGAAGTGATATTGGCATTCCGTAAAGCGTCCAATTCCCGCGACGTGGTTGCCGTAGTTTTTACCGGTGAAGGCAATCGGGCATTCTGCACCGGTGGAAACACGAAAGAATACGCCGAGTACTACGCTGGCCAGCCCGACGAGTATCGCCAATACATGCGCTTGTTCAACGACATGGTCACCACGATTATGCACTGCGATAAACCGGTGATCAGCCGCGTCAACGGCATGCGTATCGCAGGCGGACAGGAAATAGGAATGGCGTGCGACTTCACCGTAGCGAGCGACCTCGCCGTATTCGGCCAGGCCGGGCCAAAACACGGTTCCGTTCCGGACGGCGGTTCCACCGACTTTTTACCTTTATTTGTCGGAATTGAAAATGCGATGCTCAGTTGTACTTTATGCGAACTCTGGTCTGCGCACAAAGCATACCGTTTGGGATTGATAACCGACGTGCTGCCCGCTCTGAAAAAAGATGGAAAATTTATTCCTAATCCGTTGGTTGTCACCGACCGTTGGCTCGACGAAATGGGCAAGATCGTGCACGGAAATTTCAAGGCCGGCGAAGAAAAAGAGCTCGCAAAAAAACTTATGGCTACTTGCGAAACCGATCTCTCGTTATTGGACAAGCGGATCGATCAGCTTGTAGAATCATTGATGATGACCGTTCCGGGCTGTTTGACTAAAACGTTGGAATCTATGCGAAAACACAAGCTCGCGCACTGGGATAAGAACCGCGAAAGCAACCGCGCCTGGTTGGGCCTCAATATGATGAATGAAGGCCGCGCCGGATTCAGGGCATTCAACGAGGGTACGAAAGAAAATCGCGAAGTGGATTTCATCAAACTGCGTCAATTACTCGCCCAGGGAGAAAAGTGGAGTGAAAAACTCATTGAAGAAGTTCTGCCAAAGGGAAAATAAAAAGCTTTCTCGCTGATAAGCGCAGAACAGCAATCTGCGAAAATCAGTGCGATCTGCGGGAGATACTTAACACAAACATTAAAATTTAAAAAACACCATGAGCGCTTATATGAAGATCAAAGTGGAATCTCGCTTCGACGAACAAGTTACTTTCATTTATCTAACCAACGGCAAAGGTAACATCGTTGACAAAGAGATGATGCGGGAGATCATTCACGCGATCGACATTGCCGCCGAAGATATCCGCACCAAAGCGCTCGTTTTTTCCGGTAGCGGCGATCATTTCTCATTTGGTGCGAGTGTGCCTGAACATCAAAAAGAGCAGGCTGCGGAAATGTTGAGTACGTTTCATTCTATGTTCAGACGCTTATGCGAGGCCGGAATTCCGACCATCGCGCTTGTGCGCGGTCAATGTCTGGGCGGCGGGATGGAACTGGCCGCATTCTGTAATTGGGTCATCGCCGCAGAAAATGCACATTTTGGCCAACCTGAGATCGGCCTGGGAGTCTTTGCGCCGGTGGCATCTTTGCTTCTGCCGTATTTGGTTGCGCAATCGGCTGCCGATGACCTGTTGCTCGCAGGACATTTTATTTCTGCGACACGCGCCCGTGATATTGGATTGGTTAATACCGTGAGCGCCGATCCGGCAAGAGACGTGGACATTTTGCTGGAACAACATATTCTTACAAAGAGCGGAATCGCTTTACGAATGGCGGTCAAGGCAGCGCGGTTTCAGTTTTATCAATCGTTCCTTCGCGATATTCAGATTTTGGAATCCATGTACGTTAACGATCTCATGGCTACGCATGACGCCAACGAAGGCATCGCGGCATTCATGGAAAAACGTAAACCCGTTTGGAAAAATACATGATCAAGATAGATCTTAAGGACAAGGTCGTTGTTATCACCGGCGCGGCGAGCGGCATCGGGCGTTCGACCGCAGAAGTTTTTATTCGGGCAGGCGCGTCCGTTGTCGGCCTGGATATTAAGATTCCGGCGGAATCTTTGAAAGGCGCTCGATTTCTTGAAGTCAATGTAGCCAACTCGAACGACGTTGAGAAATGTTTCCAAAACATTTTGGAAACCGAAGGGCACATTGATTGCCTCGTTAACAATGCAGGCATTTCAAAAGATGCGCCGGTTTGGAAAATGACCGAATCCATGTGGGATGATGTGATCGATGTAAATCTAAAAGGCGCGTTTAATTGTATTCACCATGTAGCGCCGCACTTTCGCGAACAGCAATCGGGAAAGATTGTCAATGTCGCATCCATCAACGGCATGCGCGGCAAATTTGGACTGGCAAATTATGCCGCATCGAAGGCGGGTATTATCGGACTCACGAAAGCCGTTGCCACCGAACTGGCTCGTTATCGCGTTAATGTGAACGCTGTTGCTCCGGGCCTAATCGCCACGCCGCTGGTGATGTCCATGACGCCCGAGGCTTTGGCGAAATCAAAATCGGAGATTCTACTCGGAGAGCCGGGCCAACCTGAGGATGTTGCCAATACCGTCGTTTTTTTGTGTTCCGATCTTGCAAAGCACATAACCGGCGAAATAATTAAGATCGACGGCGGACAGTATATATGATGAGAAAAGATGTAATCAGTATGAATCTGTTCTATTAGTGTAATCCGTGTTCTATTGAATGGAGGAAAATTATGACGTTTATCGAAAAATGCCATGGACAGACCCTTGATGAAATATTGTATTTGTGCCGTGAATTCAGCGAAGATCCGACGTATCCGACAGTAAAACAATGGAGAGAGGCCGGCGGAAAAGTTGTAGGACATTTTCAGGTTTATTTTCCTGAAGAGATCGCGCATGCCGCGGGGCTTCTTCCGGTTAAAGTTACCGGCGCGCAACTGGAAGGCATAGGCGCTGAATCGCATTTCGGGTCTTACCTATGTTCCGTCATCAAGACTTCACTTGAGCTCTCTATGTCCCATAACCTCGATCTCGATATGTTCGTCTCTCATCCGATCTGCGATGCGGCGCGAAATCTCGCTGCCATCTGGGGCCGGAATTTTCCGTACAAAAGCCAGATCCTCTATTTGCCGCAGAATCCGAATTCAAATCATTCGATCGAATACTTGCGCAATGAATACGACCGCTTGAAGCAGGACATTGAAAATGTTGCCGGAAGAAAAGTCAGCGATGATGATTTGAGACATTCTATTACGGTTTATAATGAAAGCCGGAATTGGATGAAAGAACTCTACGATATCAAACGCGATACGCCCTGGCAGATCGACGCTGAAGACGCCTATGCTCTGGTTGCCATGGCGGGTTTTTTGCCGAGAGAAGAACATAACGAGCTCATGTGCATAGTATTGCCGTTGATTCATGATCGTTCAAGATACGCTCAGGACAAGATGCGGGTCGTATTTGAAGGCGGGTTTTGCGAACAGCCGCCGTTAGATCTTATCCAAACGATCGGACGCTCATGTTATCTCGTGGATGACGACTTGCTTATTGGACTTCGGTATATACTGGACGAAGTTCCGGCCACGGGCGATCCTTTACTTCAACTGGCCACAGCCTATATTGAAAACTCATCCTATAGCCCCGTTCAGCATGATCTGCGCAAACCCAAAGAAAAAATGCTTCTTCAGCGTTTTAAAAATGCCCGCGCCGATGCGGTAATTTTAGCGGCGGCAAAGATGTGCGAGCCCGGACTGGAGGAGCAGGTGGCATATAGCAAGGCGTTGGACGAACACAAAATCCCCTATTTTATCAGCGAATTTGAGGAAAATCAGAACGCGTTTGACCATATCAGCATTCAGCTCGAAACATTTGTCGAAAATTTAATCTTTCAATAGAGGAAACATCATGAGTGAAACTTTATCTAACGAAACGATTGTCGGGCGCGGTGCGCGTGACGGTGCAGACCTGTTCCGAAACTGGTTCGCCGAATTATCTGACGCGGCGGAAACGGGCCGGCCGTCGGCCTACGTTTTTGTCATGGGCAGCCTGAATGAAATTTTGAAATCATTTGATTTTCCGGTTGTATTTCCGGAGATCAATTCGCTTCAAACCGCCGTACGCAGAATCTCCGGCGAATACCTGACCGAGGCGGAAGATTACGGTTACTCCCCTGATATTTGCGGATACGTTAAAGCAGATGTTGCGGTTCAGCTTCGGGGCGGTAAACACCCGATGGGAACCATACCGAAACCTTCAATGGCTGTGTTGACCAATGCGTGTAACACGTATATCAAGTGGGCGGAAATTTGGGAACGCATGTATCAAATCCCGATAGTGACCATTGACGTTCCTGGGACACGTGGAAAGAAAATATTACGCGCACAGGATGACAGCCATTTTGAGAATGATCGTAAGTATGTACTTGCACAGTTGAAAGAATTAATTACGGTGTGCGAAAAAGTCAGCGGGAAAAAATTTGATATCGATAGATTTCGTGAAGTGCTTTCCTATGCAAACGATATGAGCCGCGCATGGAAAGAGATATTATTATGCAACGAGTCCCGGCCGTCCGTTTTTAACGCCCTAACCGACGGAACTATTTTTCTCGGAGTGGCCAATGGATTCAGAGGGACACGTGAAGGAAGCCGTTACTTCAAAGACCTTGCGGAGGAAATGCGCTACAAAGTCAGTGAGAGAATCGGAACTCTTACCGAGGAAAAATATCGTCTGGCATTTGTTGGTGTACCGTGTTATCCGATTTTCAGGAAATTTAATGAGTATTTTTCGCTTTGGGGCGGAAGTTTTGTTCACTCCACTTATTTATGGTTTGCCTCCGGCGGAACCAACCTCGGTTTTGAATACGATCTCGAGCACCCGCTGGAAAGCCTTGCGGAAGGATTACTCGTGTCGGTGCGCGATGCGATGGACAGCATGTTTCATCAAGACCAGGCCTTGTTACAAATGATGGAAACCTACGCAATCGAAGGGGTTGTATATCATCCGATCAAGAGCTGCCGAACCGTTTCGACAGGGCTGGCCGATGGGCGTAAGCATTTGTTAGCAGAGCGGGACGTCGCCACTTTATTTTTGGAATCGGATATGATGGATAAACGCGTAGTATCTGAAGCACAAATGAAAAACAGAATTGACGCTTTTTTTGAAGGACTGGCATCGCGGCGAACTATCGCAGCAGCACAACTATAGGAGGTCGAGTAATGGCATATGCAGCAGGAGTGGATGTCGGTTCCACTCAAACAAAAGCAGTGATTATCGATGAGCGCCGCCGTATCGTGCAGCGATCGCTCATTGACACCGGCGCGAATGTGACCATGGCCGCAGAAAACGCTTTCAAGCAGGCGGTTGAACTTGCCGGTATAGGCGAACAGGAAGTGGAGTTTGTTATCGGCACTGGCTATGGACGATACAAGGTCACCTTCGGTAATAAGCAAATCACCGAAATAAGTTGTCACGGACGCGGCGCCGTTCACATGTTTCCGAAGACCCGCACCGTGCTCGATATGGGCGGCCAGGACAGCAAAGCTATTCGTGTGAACGATAAGGGCGAGATCATAGATTTCTGCATGAACGACAAATGTGCGGCAGGAACCGGAAGGTTTCTCGGCGCGGCGGCGGTAACGCTGGATATTCCGCTGGATAATTTAGGCCCTACCGCACTGCTTGCTCAGCGAAGCGTGCGCATCAGCACTACATGTACGGTTTTCGCGGAATCTGAGATATTGTCCTGGCTTGGGAAAGGAAAAAAAGTCGAAGATATTCTATGGGGCGTTCATCAGTCTATTGCATCACGATCCACCGGACTCTTAAAGAGAGTGGGAGTTGAAGATGAAGTCTCGTTTACCGGAGGTGTTGCGAAAAACACGGGAATGATAAAAGCGCTAGAGGAAAGCCTTCAACATAAAATCAATATCAGCGAAGACTCTCATTATATGGGCGCTCTTGGTGCGGCTTTGTTTGCGATGGATCATATTATTGCAAGCCGGAAGCCTCATGCAAAGGAGGCCGTATGAAATACACAGCAGGATTGGATATGGGATCAACGTATATCAAAGCGGTAATCTTGTCTGAGGATCAGTCCATTTTCGGCAAGGCCATGGCGCCTACAGGATCAAAACTGGTCGAGACGTCGGAATCGGTTCTCGCAGAAGCCATTCGCTCAGCCGGACTTATTAGAGAGAACATAAAATACATTATCACTACCGGCTACGGCCGCCACATGGTTCCGTTTCGAGATCTTCAGGTCACTGACCTGACCGCCTCGGCTCGCGGTTCACAGATGCTTTTTCCGACAACTCGCACTATTCTCGACATTGGCGGTCAGACGATGAAGGCTACGCGCGTTGACGATAAAGGAAAAGTCGTCACGTTTCGCCTCAATGACAAGTGCGCGGCCGGCACAGGCGCTTTTCTAGAGAAGACGGCCCGGTATATGGGGTACAGTACTTCGGATATAGGCTCGCTGCTGCATTTGTCAAAGCAGAAAGTTCCAATCTCAGGCGTGTGTGCTGTATTTGCGGAATCGGAGGTCATCAGTCATTTATCCGAAGGTGTTCCGCCGGAAGATATTATGTACGGCGCCATTTCGTCGCTGACAGATCGATCCGTACAGCTTCTCACAAGAATTAAAGCAGAGCCAACCTACATTCTGATCGGCGGTATCTTGAGATGGGATACCATGGCACGATCGATCGGAAACCAATTGACCGGAACGGTGAATGTTCCAGACGGAGATCTGCCGCAATATGTTACCGCGACGGGCGCCGCATTGCTTGGGCATTTACGATTACATCAAATTGAGAAAACAGCGACTATAACTGCATAATACTATGATAACCGCCATTCAAATTCTGGTTCAGGAACACCGCGTCATTGAGTCTATGTTGTTATGTCTTGAACGTCTTGTTGACAATATGCAACGTCAGAAGAAATTGGATAGCGCATACGCACTGACTATTATCACATTTCTCCGTGAATTCGCGGATGCTTGTCATCACGGGAAAGAGGAAGATGTTTTATTTAAATTTTCAGATGCTAAAACGGGAGGGCATGGGCCTGTTGAAGTTCTGATAGAAGAACATTCTCAAGGCAGGGGCTATGTCGGAGAAATGATTAAAAGCCTGAATAAAGCGGGGGAAGGCGATCCTCATGCAATAAGCGTATTCAGTGACAATGCGCTTGATCTCACTGATATGCTGCGCCGACACATAGAGCGGGAAGACAAAGTGGTGTTTCCGATGATCGAAGAACTCTGCCAATCGGAAGATGCGGAAAAACTGTGGAAAGATTGTGTTGCAGTTGAAAAGGATGCCGGGGGAAATCGTCACAAGGAATTTATTACTTCCGCAAAATCATGTTGTAACTATTTTAATGTTCCGTTCCCTGAAAAAAGTATATCTGAACTAGTTATTCAATTCGCCTAGTATGTATACATCGCAAAACACAAAATTGCCGATTCTTGGACAAAAAAACCACGATGGCGGTTCGGGCTGTACGTATGAAGACGAAACGCTTATAAAGGAAGGATGGGAACGAAGATTTATAGCGGACGAACGAATGGCTAAAGATTCTGAAGCAACGTATCTCGATTTAGGTTATGAAGTGAAACGCGTTCCTTTTGACAGCGGCTCTATGTCTGAAGATTGCCATGGATGCGAGATAGTTGTAAAAAAATTTTGTGTCTTGTACACGCGAAAACTTTCTAAAATGAAGCAATATAAATCAGACTGATAAGGATTAGGTATACAATGGAAATCCTTTAGCCAATTCTACCACTTCCTGCCTTATTTTATCTAATGCTATTTCACTATCTGCCTGTTTGATAGCGCGGTCAATAAAATCTGCTATTTTTTTCATTTCCGACTCCTTCATTCCGCGCGTGGTCAAAGCTGCCGTGCCGATACGGATCCCGCTCGTTACGAACGGCGATTGAGTGTCAAAAGGAACCATGTTTTTATTAACCGTAATTCCTGCATGCTCGAGAATATTTTCTGCTTTTTTGCCTGTAATATGCTTCCGGGTCAGATCGACCAGTATGAGATGATTATCCGTTCCGCCTGAAACGAGGTCGTAGCCCAAGTCAACCAACGTTTGCGCAAGAGCCTGGGCGTTTGACACAACTTGTTTAGCGTAAACTTTGAATGACGGCTGCAGCGCTTCTTTGAATGCAACCGCTTTGGCGGCGATAATATGCATCAATGGTCCGCCCTGAATTCCAGGCATTACGGTACTATCTAGAATTTCAGACATCATTTTAACTCTGCCGGATTTAGGCGCAGTAATTCCAAGACGGTTTTCAAAATCTTTCCCCATCAAAATTAGGCCTGAACGTGGGCCGCGCAACGTTTTATGCGTTGTCGTCGTTACAAAATCACAATGCGGTATTGGACTCGGATGAATCCCGGCCGCTATGAGCCCAGCCGGATGCGCCATATCGGACATGAGATACGCTCCAATTTCATCGGCAATCTCTCGAAATTTTTCATATTCAATAAACCGAGGATAAGCGCTGGCGCCGGCGATGATCAGTTTGGGTTTATGTTCACGAGCAACTTTGAAAAGTTCGTCATAATCAATTCGTCCGGTTTCTTTCTTCACCCCGTATGCCACAACTTTGTACATTTTTCCGGAAAAATTTACAGGACTCCCGTGAGTCAAATGTCCGCCATGAGCGAGATTCATACCCATGATGGTATCGCCAGGCTGCAATATCGTAAAATATACCGCCATGTTCGCCTGACTTCCTGAATGCGGCTGAACATTGGCGTAGTCGCATTTAAATAATTCTTTCGCCCTTTCACGCGCGATATTTTCCGCGATGTCAACGAACTCGCACCCGCCATAGTACCGATTCCCGGGATAACCTTCCGCATATTTATTCGTCAAAACCGTTCCTGCCGCTTCCATTACGGCCTGGCTGACAAAGTTTTCCGAAGCGATCATTTCCAGCGTCGTGTTCTGACGGGTTTTCTCGCTAATTATGGTTTTAAAAATTTCCGGATCTTGCTTTTCTATAAATTGCATTTTTACCTTTCAAAAAATTCAATAGAACCCGGTGTTTTCATCAGGGTAATATTTTGCAAATTTTTTGCTTCACAATCAATATCTACTATAAAAAAACCTCGAATATATATTCGAGGTTTTGTGAATTAGCTTGAAACAATTAAGGCAGAGCGGGCGGGCTTGCAAAAGAAGCCGTTCCGCTTTCTTTTTTCTTCAGCAATAGAAAAGCCCCGGCGCCTCCGCCAATGGCTAAACCTCCAAGAACCCACCAAATCGTATTACTCTCTAATTTAATTTTCATCGGCTCCAGTCCGGCAAATATTCTTGCTATGTTCCTCATGACTTGAACTAGACCTTCGGTAGGGCCGATATAGTCTTGTTTGGAAGAATTGATAACCTTTCCGGTTTCCACTTCAATAAGCCTGACGTCAACCGTGTAAGTCCTGCCAACTTTCCCAATGGTGCCAATAGCTACTTGTTCCGCGCTCAAAAGCTTTCCTGCTTTCGCCGCGTTGGATTCGCTCAGTTCAGATATCGAGAAATCCTGTTCTTTTAGGAGGGCATCCATTTGCGAGCGCTCTATCAGATCGAATTTTTTTAACTCCTGCATTTCGCTTCGTAATCGGTCCGATAAGGCCGCGGCTTCCGATTTCAATATTCCTCCACTTACCTGTAGATCCAAAACCGCAACTACCGGCTTATTATCCTTACTTTTTTCTTGGGCGACCAGACGGGTCGGGATGAAAACCGTTGAACCAATCTGCAAATTAAAGAACATAACTGCAATTGTAACGGCGATAGGTCTGTTCAATTTATTCATACTCAATCCTTTTTCACATTTATAAGCACGTTTTTGAAATTTCTTATAAAATTACTTAACAAAAATCATTTTATGAGTTTGCGTAAATGCTTTTTTGGCATTAGCAGTTCTGACTTCAAGGCGATAGAAATACATCCCGCTGGCTACACCAATACCATAATCATTCCTTCCATCCCATAACACGCTGTATGATGCCGCCGTTTGTTCTGAATTGACCAATGTCCTTACCTTCTGACCCAGCGCATTGTATACGATCAGCTGCACCCGTGCAGATTGCGGAAGTCCATACTTAATCGTTGTCGTCGGATTGAAAGGGTTCGGATAGTTTTGTGTCAAATAGAATGACGCGGGTATGGTCAATATTTCTGTTGACTCAATGTACTGTTTCGTTCCAACAAGCAGACGGTAATGATGTGTTTCATTTGCCGAAACAGACAATACCACCTTCTGCTCAGTTTTAAGATCGATCTTAGTGGCCCGATCCCGATCTACAAGGACGATTTCACGATTAGCCGACACGGTTTCAATTCCAGTCCAGGCTAGCTCAACGGTTTGCTTACCCGATGCCGCCTTTATTTCAAAATCCCAGTAATTTCCATCCTGACTTATAGATTTGAATTCTGAATTGAGATAGATTCTTTGATCATTAACAAATTGCAGTTGTACTTCATCTCGACTAAGCACAGGTAATAGTTGTTTATCAAAACGATCCATGCCTATCTGAGCATCCTGTAATTCGCCTAAACGATAAGTTGAAAAATCGTCATCACTTTCAGGTTTTAGTTTCAATGCAATTATATATTCTTTTAAACCTAAATTATTTTTTTCCGGCAATCGAGTTTTTTGTGATGGCGAAACTTTTCCTGCTGCAGTTGCATTGAGTGCCGGGTAATAGAGTGTGAAACTGCCGCTATCGGGATCTGAGTAATAAAAGTAGCCTTTCCATGGTTCCAGTTTTAGATCAAGCGCTTGTTCCTGGTCAACGTATTTGAATCGCCCGTTGTCCAGTACCACAAGATTGGTAAGATCAATTTTGTCGTTTAGATTTGCTATAACCAACCACGAAATATCAAACGTATAGGGATTGGAAATCATATTCCATCCGCTATTAATCAGTGTTATTGCCTCTTCAGGTGTAACGGTTTTTCCGGTTCCGGAGTTGAGTATTTTTGGTTTTCGAGTAATGCATAAGTACGACTGGCCGGAATTAATTGTACCAAAAGATCCATCAGAGGCTTTGATGAATTGACTGTTGTCATACCGATACAATTGCCAATCGCCCTTATCCCCCAGTTCCCCCATATTGCTTGCACCAAAAGCTCCCTGCGGGGTTTTGTCATTCAACGTTATGGGAAATGAAACCAGGCGATAAGCTTTGTTAGATGTGCCGCCCGGAAGCGTTAATGTGCTGCTGCTGTTTAGACCCGGCGCAGATTTTACAGACACGCTAAGTGCATAAGGATTGAATTCTCCATCATCCGGAAATTGAACGATCGTTGTGCCGGAACTTATTTGTACAAAAAACTCCAGACCGGCCTCAGTAATTTCGTCGGATGGAATAGTAGCTCTAAGAACTGCATTGGGGCCGGCAATCCCGGATTTTGGCATCATAGAGCGCTGCTTGTAACCTGCATTGCCGCTCCCGGTTGCCCTATATTTGAGAATACCGGTCAAATCGGAGACGTTGATTTTTTGAAGGGTTATGTCGATGCTTAAATCATTATTCAGTTGTGGGTCTACTGCGGAAGCGTCAAACGAGATCGCAGAACCCGTTCCTAAGATTTTGAATGTGTGGAGAGAATCTTTATTGTTATTGAGAAAGTTGTATGCGTTGCTGCGAATGACCAAATTGTCTTCATAAGATTTATTTGAATCAGGTGTAAAACTAATCGTTATAGGTATCGTCCGACTGGGCGGCACTGTCAATTGAGTGCTGTCCGTTCCGTTAACATCAGCGATATTGAAATTTGCTCCGCTTTGCAAATAAATATCACTGATGTACAGCGCATCATCACCGGTATTGGCTAGCACAAAACTGGCTGTCTGCGTTGCATTGAGCAGCACGCCACGAACATCCAAAGAATCGCCTTTGAGATTGGTCGTGATTCGAGCGGCTTTGGTATTGCCTGTTAACCGGGTCGTCAAGACAACGGCGCTATCACCAAAACCGGTTGATGCCCTAACTCTGTATACCGCCCGAAGTGTGGCCTCTTTGATTCCTAAAGTCTGAGGCGTAAATACGACCGGCACTTGTAATACAGATTTTAATTGAACAACATAATGCCCCTGAATATTTTGAATTCTGAAACTTCCGGAAAGATCACCACTGATTCCGATTGAATCCAGATCTAGATTCGCGGTTCCTGTGTTGTAGAAATTGACTAATAGGGCAGCGGAGTCTGATGCAACCGAAGTGGGTAACGAAGCTACTGCGGTGTCTCTCGTTACAATGGCCGTCTGTGTCAGTGTCCAAATGCCGTTATTCGCTGCCGCGTAGACCAACACATTATTGCTGTTGTCGCGTAAAGTTACCAGATTAGCTACCCGAAGCTGATCAACCGGCGATTCCGTAATTTCTGCCCAATGCACATTATTAGCAAAGCTCGTTTTGTATATGCGCCGAAAACCTGAATTGTTCCCATAAGTCTCTATAAGCAAGTAATACCCATCCTCACCGGTAAAGAGATTTTGGATTACTCCGCCTGTGGGAATAAGATTCAATATGGATGAACTGACATCCTCAAATTGGTATAGCTGAGGTCCGTGCTCCAGGCTCCCGAATTCCAGACGATTGCCTTGTCTCCAAACAAGAATGTTATTTCTAAGATCAGGATTACGATCTATTACGAAATTCTGAATTGTATTGCTTGCATCCGTATAAACCAGGCTCCATGTCGAACTTTGTCCATATGGCATATAATAGATTTTATCATCCGTCGATGCAAAAATTCGTGTGAACTGACGTATTTGATCGTAATACGCTGCAACGTGTTTTACCTTATGGCCGATAAATGGCGTCATATCAAGGGTCTGCCAGGACTTTCCAAAATTGGAACTAACTACTACTGCTCCGTTTGGGCTTGAATTGGATCCGACCGCTGCAACCATTCCAATGGGCGAAGCTACTCCAAAAGAATAATGAAAACTGACTGCATCCACGACGAGATTCATACTCCCTGGAAAATCGACGGAATCCCAAGGTACCGGTTGTCTGGTATCAAAAATCTTGCCGTTTTGCAGCACATAACGCGAGGTGTCATCGCCGTCAGTCGAATTATTCGGCCCCTGATAATAATCGAAAGTTCGGATATCGTTATTAGGTCCTATACCCGTAATGGTCAAATAGTCGGCGCCGTAATTTAAACTTCCTATAAGATCCTGTGTTCCTGTTTGGGCAACAATGAAAGGCCCATTAGCAAAAAGAATTTTCTTTATGTCATTCGCATTCAGGCCGATAGTAATTTCTGTCAGGCTTACGACACCCGAACTCGTGATAATCATTTTTGTAGCATTTTTATCATAATTTGCATAGAAGCGTCCCGTATCAGCCGGCGATCTGACAAAGGTACCCCCACGGATCATATTCAAATCACCTTGAGCAGATAGCAACTGGTACCAAGATGCACCGCCATTATTGGTCTTTAGTAAACCGATGGGTGAGGCAACGACGTGCTCGGGCGACCCAATCTCTCGTTGCTGCCAACTAAAAAAATTGGATTGAACATAACCGGCAGTTAATCCTTTATTCGAAGCATACGTGACCGTCCACAAAGCGCCTCCGTTATTACTGCGAAGTATTTTCGTGCTGTCTGCACGTCCAATAAGAATGTGTACTGTGGACGTTATGTTCTGTTCAACATATATTTTTGCGATTCGCCATCCTGGCATTAAATTCAATAAAGGCGTCCCAAAATCGACTCCGCCATTCTCAGATGAAAAAAGTTCGGTTCCCGATGCCGCATACATCTTACCGGACGGGTTTTGAGGATCAAAGGCAAATGCGGTCAACAAATTAAGAGAATCTCCTAAAGTTCTCACCTTTTGCCAACTTTTTCCGCCATTCAAACTCTTGTAAAGTTTCTCCGTATCAAAGGTAAATAGCTGTGTGGGATTAAGAGGATTGATCTGTATGTCATTAATAAATCCGATGTGCTCTGTTCCTATAGTAGTCAACGATTGGCTCCATGAAACGCCTTCATCAATTGAATAAAATATGTTGCCATTACCGGTTCCTGCATAGATGCGGCCGCTATTGGATGAATCAACAATAAGTTTAGTGATATAATCCTGAACATTAGTCAGAAAAACCCATGATTGGCCTTCATTAACCGTCTTGTATATCTGACCTGATCGTGTTCCGGCATACATTACCGCCGGATTTTTAAAATCAATAGCCATTGCATCATAATCCCCTCCGTCCGGACCAAGATTGACCCAGCTTGTTTGGGATTGGGCCTGATTTGCCAGAGCCCAGAAGAAAAAGCAAAAGAGTGTAAATCGTAGTTTTGTAGCAAGTGGCATATTCTTCTCCTCAAGAGTTGAATCTTTAAATAGTTTTAATGAATTTGTTTTAGAATGGATAAGAACTTATTATGTATACAATCAAGAGAGGTGTGAATATAGAGAACTAAGTAAAATAGCCCGTGTATGCGCTATTGTCAAGATGAAAATGACCAACGGTTTAATAAAAAACCCGGAAAGTTTATAACTTTCCGGGTTTCAAATATTCTTTTAACGTTTTTATTAGTATTGGATCTTAACTTCTTTTTCTTTGCCGTCAGCATCCTTGAAACGAATGATGATTTCTTCTTTCAGATCTCCGGCATCCGGAATATCCGACTCTTTAGTTTCTTCAACCGTGATTTCGCCGGCTTTCGTTGATCTGCCGGTTTGGCCTGCGCTGACGTTGGAAGTTTGATTTGTGATTTTATTGGTAATTTCTATCAAACCTTCAAGTCCGACGATCGTTGTTCCGCCGGTACCTTCCATGACCCAAAACTCAGTTCCCTTGACAGACGCCACTGATGTCGGCGTTGCAACCTGGAACGAACCTTTTTGTTTGGAAACCTTGACGAAAAGTTCTCCGACATCCATGACAAGCTGTTTGCTGATGGATTTGCCTTCATACGTTCCTTGAATTTTCAGGATCGAATTCGGTTTGACTTTGACGATGCTTTTGTCATCCAGGAACATCACCGCTGCATACCCGTCGCCGCTCGTTTTGACTTCATCCCCTGAAAACAGGCGGGAACCTTTGCTCAGAGTCGACCAGCTTTTTCCAGTTTTAGATTGTGCTTTGCCCAACGCTTTCACGACAAAAGCGACAGCTTTGTTATCGTTGGCCTGAGCCAAATAAACAGTGGCACCAATCGTGATCGATGCGACCACGAAAACAGCCACGAATTTAAAAATTAGATTTTTCATAATGATCTTTACTCCAATTGCTATTATTTAAATTAATATAATTTTTATGGTTTGATCGACCATTTTGCACTGGCGGATATGTCGCCTAACTTTGTGCGCAATTCATCCACCGTCGCCGCTTTGCCGTTGATCTCGATTGAAAATGCGCTATAGCCCTTGAGTAAATCTGCAATATTTACGCCTTTGGCCGCTGCCGATAACAGGCCAATGATCTCATCCGTATTTAAACCACTCGTGTTGATTGTTCCGCCAGAACCGCTGACGGTAAAATTAGCAATGTTGCTGTTGACCAGATTTTGTGTTCCGGTGATAGGATCTTGCTGCACCATCGTAACCCGGTAACAGTACTCGCCGTCCAGAAGTCCTGGATTCCATGTGAGGTTGTTTTCGATCAATGTTGCGCCGCCGCCACCTGTAGGTCCACCAGCGGTCGTTTGATACGAAGTAGAACCAAGTTCAATAATTGCGCGCTGGGAAGAATTATTCAAAGCATCTTCCTGGGTCTGATTCGGTTTGAGTTTTGCGATTGTTAATTTGAATTTTTGCCCCCCGACCGCTGACCATTGAAACTGGGGTAATGAAGAAACTGTGCTTCCGTTTGCAGGCATGATCACGTCAACGGTTGCGCCGGAAAGAACCTGAATAACAATGGATTTACAAGAAGAAGTAGGCACAGTTGGAAAATCCGAGGTGGATATCTTGAATTCAAACGTACCGCTTGGTAAGCCGCCTTTTAATTTCTTAATATAGTCATCTGAAATTCTTGGGGTTTGGAACGGCGCTCCAACCCTTTTGTTGGCAAGACTCTTCACGTTCAGAAGTTGAGGCACGGCAATGAATAGTGGTTGATTACTCGGAACGGTCAAAGTTACTAGGAGATTTTGCTGAAACATTGGTGTCGAACCATCGAATAATTCAACCTTAAGCGTAATGTGCTTCGCGGACAGAGTCGGATTTGTTATTTGAATTCCGAAATTCTGAAACGCTGAAAGATTCGCGTCTGATCTACCGATACCTAGTAAACTAACCGGAAAGAATGAGAATTGAAGCGGGGCATCGGGGCGAATATTAATAACCACGCCGCTATCAGTGTCACATTGCGCAAACAGCGGTTGAAAAGAAAAGACCGCGAAGGCAAGCACAACAAATGCTGTCAGCCTTATTTGGTCTAAAATAAAACTCTTTTTCATAAGTTTCTCCTTGCGATTAAGTTTCGAAATTTTCAGATTGATATATTTAAATTATAATTATTATCGACAGGTCTATAAATATAGAAAACTCACTTCACAGATGCTGTGACATTGGTCACAAACATAAACATATATTAAACATACACTAAATGAAAACTCTCGTTGTCAGCTTAGGGAAAGTTTTTTTTAGGATAAGAGGTTTGACTCCGATTCCGTTTTATATCGCTTGTTTTTTTTACTCAAGAATTGAATTGATTTTTTTCTTAACAGGTTTCCTGCTGATTGGGTTAGGCGAATGTTTAAGAATTTTTTCCGTCGGGTACCTTGGGGTTTTATCACGAAAAACCAATTATGCGGACGCAGAAAAATTGGTAATGAGCGGCCCTTACCGTTTTGTGAGAAACCCTATATATCTTGGTAATATGTTAATATATTTAGGATTCACCGTATTGTCAAATGTTTTCTTTCCCCTATTTTCTCTGATGACCTTTGTTTTTTTTATGTTTGTCTATTATTCAATCGCCCTTTATGAGGAAACCGTGTTGATGCTACAATTTGACCTGAGATACCAACGGTATATGCTTTCGGTTCCGCGTTTTTTTCCCCTCTTTCGTACAAACCTGCAGATCGATTCTGCACAAGAATTTGATCCTGCAATGGCTCTACAATCCGAGAAAACAACCTTGATCGTCTTAGTTTTGGCTTTCTCTGCAATGGTAATAAAGAACTATACGCTTTAGCGCGCGTTTCAGCCGAAAAAAAAAGAGGCTGTCAGTAGTGACAACCTCCATTGAATCGATCAAGTGAAAACACAAGGCAATGTCGTTTTACTTGATATAACTGACGATTTCCGGATTCACAACGGGAGTACCGGTAGAATAGTCATAAAAACCTTTACCTGATTTCTTTCCGTAAAAACCGGCCATGAACATTTTTCTTAAGAGCGGAGGGCATGCATACATGGATTCTCCGTATTCTTTTAACATGATTTCCGCAATGCGGTACGTCGTGTCAATTCCCACAAAATCCAGCAAAGTAAGCGGACCCATTGGATATCCGCAGCCCAACATCATTCCTTTATCAATATCTTCTATCGATGCGGTTCCGTTTTGCACTGCGCGAATGGCCCCGAGGAGATAGGGCACTAATAAGAAGTTGACTACAAATCCGGAATTGTCCTTCGCGGCAATCGGAGTTTTTCCAAGCGCTTTTCCAAGTTCAAAAGCGGTATCAAAAGTCTCATCCGACGTCCGTACGCCCTTAACGATCTCAACGAGTTTCATCACCGGCACCGGATTAAAAAAGTGCATCCCGCAAAAACGGTCTGCACGTTGTGTGTAAGCAGCCATTTCCGTTATGGTCAAGCTGGACGTATTGGAAGCAAATATAGTATGGGCAGGACAAATTTTATCTAAGTATGAATAAATTTCACCCTTTAGTTTGATGTCTTCTGTGATCGCTTCGATAATCACGTCGCAATTTTTCAGGTCGTCCAAGCTGGCCGTTCCGGTCAGATTAGCGATAGTCTTGTCCTTTTCTTCCGACGTGATTTTACCTTTTGCAGCATTTCTTTCCAATTGCTTTTTAATATTTCCGATCCCTTTGTCGGCCAACTCTTGCGTCACTTCACGCGCAATGGTTTTATAACCTGCAGCCGCTGCAATTTGTGCAATACCCGCCCCCATAAGCCCGCATCCCAATACGCCGACGGTTTTGATGTTTTTTACATCCATGATCGTAATCTCCTTGTTGATGAATAATGAACTGAAATTATTTTTTTTTTAGCAGCACATTCGTTTGAATAACCCACGCATCGGTATACCCAAGAGACTTTGCAATATTTTTGATCTCTTCTGCGTTTTCGCGCATAGTAAAATTTCCTGCACGAACTTTATAATACGGCTGTTCATAATCAACATAAATATCGTCAAGTAATTTTGCACCCGCCTCATCCCGAACGCCAAGGGCCATGTAATAATCCGTTGTCGAATACAGTTGGACGCGAAATCCAAACACAATCTGTTCTTTCATTTCTTTTTTGTGACCGGCCTCGCGTTCGTCTGTTTCCCCGGACGTCACCATTTGATTTTTGTGAAGATGTGATTTTTTTTCAATCACCCATGTATCATCATTCAAAGTAAGCGGGTCAAAACTCTCATCAAAACGAAACTTTTCTTGCTTTTCAGTATCGCTGCTTTCCTCCGATTCCATACGCGGGGCAACCGTTTCTTTTACGCCGGTACATGAAATCAAAAGAATATATATGATTAAGGAATATGGCTTCATAACATAGAATGATTAAACAATTTCTGTAATTCACCAAAGCTGCGAATTAAGACTTCGGGAGATTTTGCCAGCAGAACCTCAGCCGTTGTCATTCCGGAAGCAATGGCAATGACAGAAACACCCGCGTTTTTTGCTGTTTGAATATCTATCACGCTGTCTCCAACATAAACCGTATCATTTTTATTTCCACCCAATTCCTCCACCGCTCTTAACAATCCTTCGGGATTCGGCTTTAGCTCTTTTACGTCTTCATAACCTAAAATCACATCAAAAAAATCTTCTAAGTCATGGTGAGCCAGTATTGATTCGATGGTAGATCGTCTCTTAGTTGAGACGATACCCAGGGTGTAAAAATTTTCATACAGCCATTCCAACGTCTGCTCAACTTCCTGTAATATTAAAGTATTTTTAACCATGACGCCGTTATCTGCAAAATCCAAGAATAGCTTTTTGCAGGTTTGTATTTTTTTTTCGTCGGAGGGATCAACGAACTTCGCGAACGTATCTTCGAGAGAATGCCCGATCATTTGGCGAACGGCGGCTGGGTCCGCCGTTTTTTCTCCAATCTGTGTGAGCGCATGGTTCACACTGGCAATAATTCCTTCAGAGGAATCCGCAAGCGTGTAATCAAAATCAAATACGACCTGATGAATGTGTTTCACGGCATTGTTATTATATTTTTTTAATCAAAGCCGGCAGTTCATTTAATGAAAAAATTTCATAATCCGGTTTGATCTTGTTTGCTTTTTTCCGGTCATGATTGATCCAGACGGTTTTCATGCCAACGGTTTGCGCCCCCGCCACGTCCTTATCGGCCTGATCGCCTACATGCAGCGCTTGTGACGGTTTTATGCCTAATCTTGCCAGTGCGATATTGAACATCATCGGGTGCGGTTTGGAGAACAGGCAATCGGAGGAGAACAAGGTAAAATCAAAATAACGCGCAATTTCCAATCGTTCAAGAACCTCCCGCGCAAGAAAACCGGGAACGACGGTATTAGAAATAACTCCGCAGCGTAGGTTTCTGTCACTTACATGCTGCAAAACATCCTGTGCATGGTCCATCAGCAAACGAGCATTCATCAAAGGAATGAAGAACGTAGAAAGCAAATTATGCGTGCTGATGGCCGGCGGGATATTAAAATATTCTCTTAGTGTCTGAAAAATTTTTTCGACCGGGATTTCCAGATGAGATCGTTCAGCTATTTTAGAAAATTGCGCGGCAACCTGATCGTATTTATCATTCCATTCTTTCAAAGTGGGATGGGAAAGATTCTGTTTTGAAAAGATATTAATATGATTTAGAAATCCCGCCTTTTCGAGTTTTTTCCAATCAATATTATCCTGTCGTAATAATGTATTACCGAGATCAAACGTAACGGCTTTTATCATCAGAACTCATGTTAATTAACTAAGTCAATCTATTTAATCGACACAAAAAAAGCAACGTGTTTTTGAGAAGGGATTCTTGAATTTGATTTATTTTAACTCTTGAGATGGACTACGCCAGATTGAATCAAATTGGCTCTTTACAACTGACATTTTTTACAATATATTGGACTACTGTTTTGTGCCAATTTGTATATTGGACTATATAATATTTGCCATAATTGGATCTTATCATATGTATATACATATTGTTTTTATTTAATTTACTGTTTATCTATAGTACAACATAATGAGTGTTTCAAAAAAGTACTTTATAGCCGGATTTTTTTCCTACGTCATTTGGGGATTTGTTCCGATTTTTTTTAAACAAATCAGCGCTCATGATCCGTATGAGATCATTTTTTACAGAATCTGGATTGCAGCTGCGGTAATTACTATGATATTAAGCCTTAACTTTAGGAAATCTTGGTGGGATATTTCGTCTCTTTACCGTCGTTCCGTGCGAGATTTTATCAGCATGATATCGCTGAATGTCATCGGCGCATTGCTTTTAGTCACTAACTGGATCGCGTATGTATACGTGATCAATAATATCAGCGTGAATGCAGGATCTTTCGCTTACCTCATTCTTCCGATCGTCACTACTTTTCTTGCATTTTTTATTCTTAAAGAAAAATTGAATCCGTTTAAGTGGGCAGGCGTTATTCTTAGCGGTATAAGTTGTTATCTTATGGCTCACATTGACATTCATCAGATCGTTTACATTGCATGTATTACTTTTTCATATTCGTTTTACATGATCACACAGAAACGCAACACGTTTCTTAACCGTAAAACGGCTTTGACCCTTCAAATGATCATAGGCGCCTTGGTCATGTTGATTATTAATCCGGCTCCTGCGATGGGTTCTGTTCTGAATATGCACTTTTGGATATTTATTACGATTATTGCCGTGGTCTTCACGATCACGCCTTTGCTTCTGAATCTATTCGCGCTGAACGGTATGGAATCCTCCCAGTTGGCGTTTCTGATCTACATCAATCCTCTTGTGAGTTTTCTCATCGGTATTTTTGTGTATAATGAAAAACTTGATCCGCTTGCTGTTACTGCGTATGCGTTATTGGCCGTATCGATTATTATCTTTAATTGGGATCTCATAGTGAAGATTATTGAAAAATCGTCAGGAATAAAGTTTAAACCCATTCCGATAGAGGTCGAATCCGTCGAAATAACAAAAACATCAGATGGCACAAAATAAAACAAGGGTCGTAACAACTTATTTAGAGATGGTCGAAAGGCCGGCAGATATTCCTTCAGGTAATCCTGAAGGAGCTTTGATCATGCGGGCAAACAGACCTACAGTTTCATTTTATCGTTTCTTATATAATACGGTGGGTGAACATTGGAAATGGGTTGACCGCAGAAAATTGAGCGATGAAGACCTCAGAACGATCATTCATGATGAAAAAGTCGAGGTTCATGTTCTCTACATGAACGGAGTGCCGGCAGGATATGTTGAGTTAGACTTCAGACAAATTAACGATGTTGAGATTTCCTATTTCGGATTGATGCCGGATTTTATTGGTCAGGGGTCAGGCAAACTCTTTCTTCAATGGGCAATTAAGACGGCATGGCAGACAAACCCGAAAAGATTGTGGGTACATACATGTTCCCTCGATCATCCCGGCGCTTTGCAGTTATATCAAAAATGCGGATTTAAAATTTATAAGACGGAAGAACATGAAGTGTAATTAAGTTAGGAGTATGTATGACGAAAGAGCAACGCAAGGAACTTATTGAAAAAATTAAGAATCTACCATCTCTCATCGAGTCGGCCGTAAAGAACCTGACTGACGCACAGCTGGACACACCTTATCGCGTCGGCGGATGGACGCCTCGCCAGGTGGTACATCATCTTGCCGATTCGCACATGAATGCACTTATTCGAATGAAACTCACGCTGACTGAAAACAAACCTTCCATCAAGGGATATAATCAGGATGCATGGGCGGAACTTGACGACAGCAAGAAGATGCCGATTGAAAATTCTTTGAGCATCATCAAATCGCTGCATGCGCGCTGGGGTTACCTGCTCGATCAAGTCAAAGATTCCGAATGGGAACGGCCTGCACATCATTCGGAACGCGGCGATGTGACACTCGAAACTTTTTTGAATATCTACGGCAATCACGGTGAAAAACATTGTAAACAAATTACAGACCTTAGAGTAAAGAAGAACTGGTGATAGCTGCACCTATTAAAAGCAAAGCAAAAAAAGTATGAGAAAAATGAAAAAAATAGGACTAGTGGGTGGAGTAAGCTGGATATCAACCATGGACTATTATAAGTTCATAAATGAAGGGGTTAATGAGAAATTAGGTGGGCTGAATTTTGCCGAATGCATAATTTATTCGCTAAATTTTGGAGACGTTCAAGAAAAAGGCTGGGAAAATTCATTTGAGCTTTTATTACATGCCTGCCTAAGTTTAAAAAGAAGCGGTGTTGATGCCATCGTTTTATGCGCTAACACAGCACATCTATTTGCAGCCGACCTTGAAGATAAAATAAAATTACCAATTATTCATATAGGAACGGAAACTGCAAAAGCTGTTAAACAGCAAGAGCTAGCGAAGGTGGGGTTATTGGGAACAAAATTTACTATGGAAATGGAGTTTTATAGAAAAAAGCTGGAAGAAAATGGCTTGGAGGTTTTAATACCGGAAAAGCAAGAAACCAGAGACTATGTACAGTATACAGTGAAAGAGGAATTGGGCAGAGGCGTGATTAGCCCCGAAACAAAGCAGAATTATATTTCAATCGTGAAAGATTTAGTGGAACGTGGTGCTGAAGGAATAATACTGGGTTGTACAGAAATCCCAATGTTAATTGACCAGAAGGACTTTTCAATACCAATATTTGACACGACCAAAATTCATTCGAGAGCGATTGTTGAATATTCACTATCATAACTCACGGTGAACGTAAATGAAGCAATCGGTAATTAGCATTCAAATCAAAAAAATGACCGCAAATGACTGGGATGCCGTTCGTTCGATCTACGAAGAAGGCATTGCCACCGGAAACGCCACGTTGGAAACGAATATTCCATCCTGGGAATCGTGGGACGCGGCACACATGAAAGAATGCCGTTTGACTGCAAAAGAAGACTCTATTGTAACCGGATGGTCTGCATTGACGCCGGTTTCCGGTCGATGTGTGTACGCCGGTGTTGCAGAAGTAAGCGTGTACATCGGGGGAAACTTTCGCGGACGAGGAATCGGGAAATTGCTTCTGGAGGAACTGATTCGCAGTTCGGAGAAGCAAGGTATCTGGACAATCCAGGCCGGAATACTAAAAGAAAATACAGCAAGCATAGAGCTTCACAAAAAATGCGGTTTCAAGATCTTAGGTGTGCGCGAAAAATTGGGCAAGCTCAACGGACTTTGGCGTGATATTGTTTTAATGGAAAGAAGAAGTTCTGTTGTTGGAATAGATTAATAACAAAAAATGGAGAAATAATGAAATCAATTACCCGTCCTGAAAAAACAGAATACTTTGAATATTATGACAAATATGTACAGCTTGTTCCGCATGGAAATCTGTTAGACCAATTTCAAACGGTACACGAACAAACGAAAAAACTTATATTGTCGCTCAGTGAGGAACAATTAAACTATCGGTACGCGGATGGAAAATGGTGCATCAAAGAAATCCTTATCCATTTGGCAGACGCTGAAAGAGTATTTGCCTATCGCGCTTTACGTTTTGCCCGTAAAGACACAACTCCTTTGTCCGGCTTCGATGAAAACTTGTATGTTCCACAATCCAAAGCGGCCGATAGAAATATAACCGACATCCTGCGTGAGTTTTCGTCCGTGCGTAAAGCAACTTTAGAGCTTTTACTGAGCTTCGATGATGACATGTTTAAACGATCGGGCAAGGCGAATGACAAAGAAATCTCCGTCAGAGCGTTGGCCTACATTCTTCTTGGGCACGAAATGCATCACGTTAATGTCATTAAAGAACGTTATTTAAAATAGGGCGTCAGATGATCCTATACAAAACAGGGAACGTTTTGAATCTGGACGACATGATCGATTTGTATCGTGCTTCAACGCTTGGTGAAAGGCGTCCGGTGGATGATCGGGTACGAATGAGGGATATGTTAGCTCACGCTAATTTAGTGATTACGGCATGGGACGGCCGACAACTCGTAGGGATTTCCCGGTCGATGAGCGATTTTGTTTACGCAACGTATCTTTCCGATTTGGTTGTTAGGTTGTCCCATCAGAAAAAGGGTATCGGTAAAGAACTTATTCGACAGACTCAGTTGGCCGCACCACAAGCAAGCGTGATATTATTGTCCGCGCCAAAGGCCGTTGAATATTATCCTCATGTCGGATTCACGAAACATCCCAGCGCATGGGTCTTACGCGCAGATAAAAAAATAATTCATAAAAAAATTGATTCCCAATAATGACCGTTTCTGAGTTAAATATTTACCCTATCAAATCCTGTAAAGGATTTAGTGTTACTTCGGCAGAACTGGACGCGTACGGCCTTGCCGGTGACCGGCGCATGATGGTCGTTGACGGCGAAGGGGCGGCGCTGACTCAAAGAGATTTACATCAAATGGGTTTTATCGAACCAATTATAACCAATAAAGCCTTAACGCTGCGTGCCCCGGGCATGAAGGACTTATCCGTCCCTTTCTCTGATTTTAGTGACAAACAAATTGCAGTTGATGTATGGGATGATTCTTGCATCGCTTTGGACTGCGGAAATACCGTGGCGGAATGGTTGGCTGATTATTTACATACGACATGCCGGCTTGTTCGCATGGACCAGAACTTTCAAAGACAAATCGACAAAAATTTCAGCAGGCGCGACGAACATGTTAGTTTTGCCGATGGATTTCCGTTACTGTTGATCTCCGAATCCTCGTTGGGAGATTTGAATTCCAAACTAGACATACCGATCACGATGAATCGTTTTCGCCCAAGTATGGTTGTAAAGGGATGTGACGCCTTTGCAGAAGACACTTGGAATACAATCATGATCGGTGAATTGCTTTTTGAAGTTGTAAAACCCTGCGCGCGATGTGTGGTAACAACGATTGACCCCAAAACAGGCCAAAGCGGGCTTGAGCCATTGAAAACACTTGCAACGTACCGCAGAACGGACGATGGTAAAGTGATGTTCGGACAAAACGTAATTCATGTTGAAAAGTCCGGAAAACTGAAACTTGGTGATGAGATTTCTGTGATAAAGTAAATTCATAAATTTGATTGGAAAAATTAATGAAAATCCCATTGTACCAGATTGATGCTTTTACCGGCCACTTATTCAAAGGTAATCCGGCAGCCGTGTGCCCCCTTGACGAGTGGCTGAATGATGAAACGTTATTACATATTGCGGCTGAAAATAATTTATCTGAAACCGCTTTTTTTGTTAAAGAAGGAATGGGTTATCGTCTTCGCTGGTTCACACCGGAGGTTGAAGTTGATCTCTGCGGACATGCAACGCTTGCCGCGGCGTTTGTGATTTTTAATTACATTGATCCATCGCTAAATCGTGTAGTGTTTGCAACGCAAAGCGGAAATCTTGCTGTCACAACAGATGGGAAGTTACTCGCGATGGATTTTCCGTCCCGTAAACCGGCCGCTTGTTCGCCTCCGCATGACCTGATAAAGGGACTTGGCGGTTCGCCTGTCGAAGTTCTAAGATCACGCGATTATTTTGTTGTGTATTCCTCCGAAGAAGAGATAAAGAATCTGAAACCCGACATGAGCCTGCTTTCTAAGTTAGACGCCTTGGGCGTGATTGTCACCGCCAAAGGAAACAATGTTGATTTTGTTTCGCGTTTTTTTGCGCCGGGGGCTGGTATACCCGAGGATCCGGTAACGGGTTCCGCACATTCATCGCTCATTCCCTATTGGGCAGAAAAACTCGTTAAAAATAGATTGCACGCACTGCAAGTTTCTAAACGCGGCGGCGAACTTTATTGTGAATTGAACGGCGATCGGGTCATGATCTCAGGACTTGCCGTAAAGTATTTAGAAGGATTCATGGAGCTTTAACAGACTTTTTTTGACTGACTCTGGAAAATGAAAGAAGTGACTTTAGAAAATATTACCCTTCGCAGCGCATCACGTGATGATGCGGCTACACTTGCGGAATTGAGTTATCGGACTTTTGAAGAAACGTTTGCGCACTTGAACTCCAGCGAAAACATGCAGGAGTATTTTTCAAAGAACTGCACAACGGATGTTATAGCTGAAGAACTTAAGGACACTTTCTCTGCATTTTTGATCGCCGATTGGAATGCAGAGCCTGTCGGATTTGCAAAATTACGATGGAGTGAAATTCCACGGGAACTAATGGGGCGAAACGTTATCGAGATACAACGTCTATATGTTCTAAAAAAAATAATAGGAAAAAAAGTTGGCAGGACGTTGATTGAAGCCTGTTTTGAAATTTCACGAAGTAGAAACGCCGATACCGTCTGGCTTGGCGTGTGGGAAAATAATATTCGGGCGATTTCATTCTACAAAAAATGTGGATTTGAAGTATTCGGTTCACAAATCTTTGAACTAGGCCGTGATAAGCAAACCGACCTGTTGATGAAAAAAATATTGTGAGGTGATCCCTAATGTATTTTCATATGGATAAAAATAGCGGCATCCCTCTTTACATTCAGATCGAATCGCAGATTGCGTTTTTGATACGGAATGGTACGATCAAGCCGCTTGAGCGGCTTCCTGCAACCAGGGAGTTGGCAGAACAATTAGGCGTTCATCGTAACACTGTTGTTCAAGCTTATCAGGAACTCGAAGTGAAGGGAATTACGTTTTCACAAGTCGGCAGCGGAACATTTGTGAGTAAATTTATCCCAAAAACTATCGTTACCGGAACGGGAATCGATTCACTCGCTTCGTTTCAACAGCAAAAAATGTCTTTTGACGGTTTGTACGCGGATCATTGGTTGAATCTCGAAGACATCGATCTTTTGGATATTGAAAACACGATTAGAAGTTGTGAATTTCCTAAAGGGGTTATTGGGTTTTCGTCGGTAGTTCCGGATAAATCCTTGTTTCCGCTGCGTGAATTTCAGAATTGTACTTACCGTGCAATTCAGAAATTCGGCGTCGGGCTTCTTGAAATGGGTAATACGCAGGGCTTTCAACCGTTTCTCGACTACGTGCCGCGTTTTTTAATGAAGCGCGGCATGCACGTAAAAAGTGACGATCTTGTCGTCGTAAGCGGAATTCAACAAGGGCTCGATCTCATAAGCCGGATTTTTTTGAATCCGGGCGATACGGTGATCACAGAGGAACTGACCTACCGCGGGGCCCTCAATATTTTTAATTCCAAAGGCGTTAAAGTAATTGGAATTCCGCTGGACCAGGACGGTATGCGCGTGGATACGCTGGAAACTATTCTGAGCAGGCATCGTGTTAAAATGATCTACACTATTCCGACGTTTCAGAACCCGACGGGCGCCGTCATGTCACTTGAACGCAGGAAACAATTGCTCGCGCTGGCATCGCGTTATCAAATCCCGGTCGTTGAAGATCAATTTGCAAATGAACTTCGTCTCGAAGGCGAAGATATTCCTTCTCTGCATTCGCTCGATGATAACGGTAATGTGATCGTTGTTGGGAGTTTTTCTAAAATTTTGTTTCATGGAATTCGTTTAGGTTGGGTTATAGCGCCTAACAAAGAGTTTTTGTCTAAACTTATCTTGGCAAAAAAAATAAGCGATTGGCAGAGTAATTACCTTATCCAGGGCGCCATTCTTGAATTCTGTCTCGAAGGTTACTTTGATAAGTATCTAAAAAGAAAATTGAAGATCCTAAAAACGCGACGGGATACGATGCATCAGGCCGCGACAGATTATTTTCCGGAAGAGATGATCTGCAATAAGCCAAAAGGCGGGTTATTCAGCTGGGTTGACATGCCAAGAACGACCAACGCATATGAACTCTTGATGGAATCCAAACGAAAAGGGGTCTTATTTACTCCCAAGCGATTTTTCACGGTTCATTCAGATGCGGATAATGGGATGCGGCTGGGTTACATCAGCCATGAGCCAGGTATTATTCTTGAAGGAATGAAGATATTGGGTGACCTCCTGAAACAGAGCCTGGTAAACGTTCCATCATCTCAGACTACGGATCGGTCGGCAGCGCCCGTGATATGAAAGATTTCCTTATTAAAATAGAATTGAAGAACCTATGAAGAAGTTTAACGATTACCGAAAAAAGACCGATGCGAAGGAAATTAAGGATGTGGGATATCTATTTGTAGATATCCTTGCTAATTATTTAGACCATGTTCAGAATACCGATAACAAAGTTGTCAACTACATGTCGCCGGAAGACGCGTTCAAAATATATGACGAGCCAGTACCGACTGAAGGCATGGATTTGAAAAAATTATTGAAAGAAGTTGTCGATCCACTACTGAGCCATGCCCAAAATCTTGCCAGTCCCTCCTACATGGGCCATCAGGTGTGCCATCCTTTGGTTTTGTCTTCTTTTGCCAAAGGCTTGAGCAGCGCGATCAATCAGGGGCTGGCCATTCAGGAAATGTCCCCGCTTGGAACGATGATCGAGAAACGCGTCATCCGCTGGATCTGTGATGCCGTTGGATATTCCGATCAGGGCGACGGCACCATCGTTTCCGGAGGAACCGAAGCAAATTTAACCGGGATCATGGTTGCTCGTTCTGTCAAGGCGGGCCATGATATATGGAAAGAAGGAAACCAACAACCGCTCGTTGGATTTTGTTCTGCGCGCAGTCATTATTCCATTGAGCGGGCTTTTGGGATACTGGGTCTTGGCACTCAAAATCTGATCAAGATCAGAGAAACTTCCGACTTCAAAATGGACGTGACCGATCTCAAACGCGCTATTGCAGATGCAATTGAACAAAATAAAAAGCCATTCGTGGTTATTGCAACGGCGGGCTGCACTCCGGTTGGTTCTTTCGATGACATCGAAACTATTGCCCTTATTTGCAAAAAACACAATTTATGGCTCCACGTAGACGGCGCGCACGGAGGATCGTTTGTTTTCTCGGACAAATTAAAGCATTTACTAAAAGGGATTCAGCAGGCGGATTCCATTGCGCTGGATCCTCACAAAATGATGTTCATGCCGCTCAATCTCGGCACTATCCTCCTGAAAAACCAAAAACATTTTGACGATACGTTTAAGGTCAACGCGCCTTATATATTTCATAAGACGGCGGCAAATTTAGGCTGTCTGAATATCGGCGAGCGAACTATACAATGTTCCCGCGGATTCGAGGCATTTAAACTTTGGATTTGTCTTAAACATTACGGAATTCAGTATTTTGCCGACATGATGAATCGCTGCGTTGACATGACACGGTATTTGTATGATCAACTGGATGATTCGCCGGATTTCGAAACGCTGAATGTTCCCGAGTCCAACATTTTATGCTTCAGGCTTATTCCGGAATCAATGCGGTTATCATTACCGGAGGTGGTTGATGAATTCAATTTTGATCTCAGAAATACATTTAATCGCACCGGTAAAGCCTGGATTACCACGACGCTTCTTGGCGGGAGACGTATGTTGCGAACAACGATAATCAATCCAAGAACAACAAAAAAGCACGTCGATCAAATGATTATTGATTTGCGCGAAACGGGAGGGCAGATCGTCAATTGAAAAGAAGTTATTGGCCGACGCTGATCATATTTCTACTTTCATTTATTTGGGGTTCAACCTGGGTTGCGATCCAATTTGGCCTTGAGAGCCTGCCTCCATTCATGTTCGCCACGGCGCGATTTGTGATTGCTGCCGTTTTGGTATACATCGCAATGGTCGTCCAAAAAATTCCTTTTCCAAAGGACAGGTATACCTGGAAAGTGATGATAGTTATTGGAATATACCAGGCGCTGGATTATGCCTTTGTATTTTGGGGAGAACAATACGTAAATGCCGGAATTGGAGCCATACTTTTTGCGACGATGCCATTCTTCGTAGTGATATTTAATTATTTTATGTCAGAGCGTCATGAAATGTCTTGGATTCAGATAACCGGAATCACTATAAGTTTTATCGGTGTCATTTTCATTTTTGCAGATGATTTTTCATTTACTGATAAATCAATTCTGGGCGGAATATGCATGATTCTGGCAGCCATGAGTGGAGCTTACATGAGCGTGTATGCGAAGCTTTATGCGAATCATATAAATCCGGTGACTAATACGTTTGTGCAAATGCTGGTTTCTGCGGTAAGTCTTGGAATTTTAGGACTCCTATTTGAAAAAGTACAGCATTTTCAACTAACGACCAATGCCGCGCTCGCTATATTGTATTTGGCTGTTTTTGGATCGGCTCTGGCATTTATTCTTTACATGTGGGTGATCAAAAAAGTTTCTGTGATTGAAGCGTCAATTATACCCCTTACTACGCCGATTGCCGCCGTTGTGTTAGGCTGGCTGATGCGCAACGAGGAATTTGGCCTGAATGTGTTTTTTGGCGGCGCATTAATTTTAATTGGCGTCTATATGGTGAATGTTTTATCGGCTCGTCTGGCCGCTAAAGGCGGAAGGTCAACGGTGGAGGTTTTGCCGACCGCAGAACCCTGACCGGCAAAGTGATAGAGGTTATGAAATCAATAATTGCAACATGTGTGTATTATATATTACATTATAGAGGTTAAATAAAAGAGGTGTGTTATGAAGGAAAAAGATAAAAAAACAGGCGGAAACGGACAGATTGAAGATACCGTTTTGAAAGGAACTTATAAGGTTAAAGTCGGTTTAGCCGAGATGCTCAAGGGCGGCGTAATCATGGACGTTGTGAATGCAGAGCAGGCTAAGATCGCCGAAGATGCCGGCGCGTGCGCGGTGATGGCGCTCGAGCGCGTTCCCGCAGACATCCGAAGAGACGGCGGCGTATCGCGAATGAGCGATCCGGAAATGATTCTGAAGATCATGGATACGGTCACCATTCCGGTTATGGCAAAGGCGCGAATCGGGCATTTTGTTGAAGCGCAAATTCTGGAATCCCTCGGAGTGGATTTTATTGATGAAAGCGAAGTGTTGACGCCGGCCGACGAAACCAATCACATTTATAAACATGATTTCAAAATCCCATTTGTTTGCGGGGCGACCAATTTAGGCGAAGCGCTTCGCCGCATCGGCGAGGGTGCCGCGATGATTCGAACCAAAGGCGAAGCCGGCACCGGTAACGTGGTCGAAGCTGTTCGACATATTCGTACGATCGTGGGACATATTAAGAAATTATCGGTCATGGGTGATGACGAACTAATGACGGAAGCGAAAACGATGGGCGCGCCGTATGAACTCATTCGCTGGGTTGCGAAAAACGCAAAACTGCCGGTACCTAATTTCTCTGCCGGTGGAATTGCCACACCTGCCGACGCAGCGCTGGTTATGCAGTTAGGCGCGGAAGCCGTTTTCGTTGGTTCAGGTATATTCAAATCCGGTAACCCGTCCAAAAGGGCCGAAGCGATCGTCAAAGCGGCGACGCATTTCCGCGACGCTAAGATTCTTGCGGAAGTATCCAAAGGATTGGGCGAAGCAATGGTTGGCATCAATATCGATACATTAAACGCAAATGAACTTTTGGCGACCAGAGGTTGGTAGATTTTCATTATAGTAATTAAAGAAAGGGAAGCCGCAAATTAGATGAGTTTAGATCGAAATAAAAGAATGCTAAGTGAAGTTCATAAGGCGTGTCGTGAACCTTTTTTTGCCGTGCTTCAAAAATTACCGCAGGAGCAGCTTTACTGGAAACCGGCGCCGGAATCGCGGAGCATCGGCGAAATTTTGCGTCATTTGATTCGCGTTGATATGTGGTTTTTGGCACGGCTAGAATACGAACCCTCCGTTCGCGACAAGAAAGATGCGACAGCGGATGAGATTGTTCAGATGTTACATACCAGCTACGAACAGATCGATGGAATATTGAATGCCTGTACGGATGAAAGTGAACTATTGAAAAAAGTTGAATCCAAAGACAGTATACGCTATAATTCTCTGGCTTCCGTGGTGATGCATATGAGCCAACATTATACGTATCATTTGGCGCAAGTGGTCTACTTACGGCGAGCGCAGGATCGTAATTGGGAAGCGCCGTTACGCGGTTGGGAAAACGCCACCGATTGCATTGCGCAGCATTTATGGATGAGCCCGTAATATGTCAAAAAAAATCGGAGTATTGGCATTACAGGGAGATTTTGATGCGCATCAGCGCATGTTGAATAAATTGAATATCGTGAACGTTGCTGTTCGTAAGGCGGATCAACTTGATGATCTGAACGGCTTGATCATTCCCGGCGGTGAAAGTACCGCGTTGATCAAACTATTACTTGCTTTTAATTTAGTCGAACCGATTAGAGAATTTTACAAAATGGGGAAAGGCCTTTTCGGCACCTGCGCAGGATCTATTTTGTTGGCACGAGAAATCGAAAACAGCGATCAGTTTCGTTTCGGGTTTATTGACATTACGGTGGCGCGTAACGGATACGGACGGCAAGTCGATAGTTTTGAAGACGAAATTCAAGTAAAGGAATTTGGCAAACCGCCAATACATGCCATTTTTATTCGCGCACCGAAGATAACCGGCTGCGGTAAAAACGTGAGTGTACTTGCGGAAAAAGAGAATTCCATTTTGATCGCTAAGGAAAAAAACGTAATGGTATCCACATTTCATCCTGAATTGACAGAAGATACTCGTTTACATAATTATTTTATTGATACATGCATTTAAAAGACGTCTTTATGAAACCATCATTTGTAATTGTCTTAGCGTTTGTTTTATACAGTTTAGCCGGTTGTGATGATAATAATTCGTCCGGCGGTGGAGGACAAGGCGATCCGTTTTCATTAACATCCATATCTCCGGCTTCGAATACTGCCGTTGATTCCGCAAGTGTTATAACCAGCAATTTCAGCTGGGCGCTCAATGTGTTAGAATTTTATCCCGGCGTATATTATGTTCGTGTAGTATTCGAAGGCCATATTACCGGTGATTTTAATTATCCTGATTCTCTGATATTCACCGATATGTACAATATTAAAAACCTTAGCGGATCAAACAGTCTTCAATTTCCACTGTCCAAAATTTGGCACGATCCAAAAATCGAACATCCATTGGATATGCGTGTAGAGCTGATTAAGAAAATAAGTGCAACTGAAATTGTCTTGATCGACCATTCTTCAACTATTCATTACAGTGAATAAGAGTCGATTACTATTGATCAGGCATGTTTGATTTGTACAATACGCAATTTTATTCCTCATAGGTACCTGCTTTGGCTTTCTTTCGTCGTATAATAGATTATTTCGTAATTCCCGTTGAAGCAAAAGATGCTTTTAAGTTTGATTTGCAGAATGGTATCTCGAAAGGATTTGTTCTGGCGGGTTCCGCAAGCGTCGCGGGAGTCATTCTAAAGAAAACATTTAGTTCGTCTGATTTCGAAGTTGCGCTTCTGCACAGCTCTGTGAGCCTCGGTTTGCTTTTTAGTATTTTTCTCGCCTCCCATTCCGAAAAACCCAATAAAATGGATTACGTTTATTACCCGGACATGATCGCTCGCTGGCTTTTCATTCTGATCGCGCTTGTCTCCGTATTTTTGTCTTTCTCCATTGTATTTACGCTGGTTCTTTGCGCCGCGTTTGCTTTTAATTCCGTTAACACGCCGGTAGTGACGAGCATATACCGATCTAACTATCCGGATCATTCACGCGGAAAGATCATGGGTGTGGTACGAACGTTCTTCAATATTGCTTTCGTCGCCGCGTCGTATCTTTTCAGCCTGATGCTTGATATGGACGGACATAATTATATTTATGTTTACCCGATCATAGGGCTGGTCGGAATTTGGGGCGCGATGCAATTTCGCAAAATAAAAATAGTCATGCCTGCCGATGTTTCAACAAGCGCTCCGCTGCATCCTCTGATTCAACTCAGAAGGGTTTTGAAAAATGATAAACCTTTTGCCTATTTCATGTGGTATTGGGCAATTTTTGGTTTTGCGGCGCTGATGGTCGATCCGGTAAAAACTATTTTTGTTACCGATCCTATATACGCAATTAATGCATCATACGAAGAAGCCATCCTTGCCGTGACCGTTATTCCGCAGGCGGTGATGCTGCTGACATTCGCTTTTTGGGGAAAACAAATTGATAAATACGGTGTCATTAAAATCCGATTTATTCTCAATATATTGCCGACGATCAATCTGCTTCTTTTCTATTTTGCAACGGATTTGAAACTCATTTATATCGCAAGCGTACTACAAGGCGTCTCCATGAGCGGAGCGCAACTTAGCTGGCAATTATGCGTGATGGAGTTCGCTCCAAAAAATCAAGTGGGTATTTACATGGGAATTCACACTATGTTGACCGGTTTGCGTGGGATCATTGCGCCTTTTGTTGGCGCCTATCTGATCGGCGCGGCCGGAATCGGAAATACTTTTTTGGTGGGATTTGTTCTAATGCTTATCAGCACGATCATGATGATCCGTTTTGCAAAGAACAAAACGCGGCATGATCTTCAAAACAATATCACCCGTGAATTTGTTCCAAAACCGCTCGCAGGGTGAGTGTCTGATTGTGTTTTCTCAATCAATGAAAGTTTATTTATACACATAGAAAAACGTTACGCGTGCGGCCGTGTCGGCTTTACGGTTTGAAGTTGATCCTTTTTTTGAGAATGTGTTCACCCAGATATTCGGCATGATATGAACGCTTTTATGTGCCACAAAATCAATTCCGGCTGTGATGAAATTCTCCTTGTAGCCTGCTTTTGAGTTTTTAGTATTAGGGTCGTAGGTGTCAAATCGAGCATACGCATTCAATTTATCTTTTATAAGCGGCGCAGAAGCGAATAGGGAAATTCCAAGCGGAGTAATATTCGTTGTATCGGTATACTCCTGAATTTGTTTGACGGTTTCAAGACCTACCGAAAATTTGTCAGTCTGATATCCAGCAAGCCCTTTGATTGTTGTGTTCTGGGAAGTTTTGAATGTTTTCTTCGGTTCTGTAATATCGGATTCAAAATCACCATATGCTTCAACTATTAACCCTTTAATGGGTTTAACACTAAACGAACCGTAGTATTTTCTTGATTTATTATTTTCAGGTTTCTGGCCGTTTCCATTGCCAACCATCACGGCATAGCCAAACATGCCTTCGTTGCCAAATGAGCCTTTCATCGTAATACCGATGTCCGACGCTCCGCCGAGGCCGCGCATGTCCGTGATCGTTTTTTCAATGGCGCGATATCCCCATACTTTTTCAGATATGGCCCATGTTGGCGTACCGATCATACCAAGGGCAAGGTTTTGATCCGGCAGAATATTCTTCCATTCTAGATTCACTAATTTTATATAAACGCTGTGCCGCCCTTTCCCGTCTGTTGCCCCGTCATTTCCCTCCAACAAAAACTGCGCTTGGAATGTTTCACTGATCGCATGTTCATAGTACAAGTATATCCGGCGAAGCTGGAAAGCGCCGCTTTTGGTCAACGCTGAATCTGCGTACTGAGTGGTAGAGACCGCTTTGGCTTTTTCTCCTCCAAACTTATAATAATAATCGCCAAATACGTATCCGTGAACTCTTCCTGCCGACTGATCTTGCGCGCGAGAATTTATTGAAACTGAGATTAGTAGCAACAAAGATAGTAACATGGTTTTCATTTGAAAGATCCCTGTTGTGAAATGAATATTAATTGTGTGGCCTATGCATGTAAATTAGACTTCTGTCATGATTGAATCAATACTATTGTTCAATTATAGGACGTTGTTTCCATAAAAAATTTGTTCTTCAACCATAGAGCAACATCAACCAATAGAATCAAGACAGGAACTTCCACAAGCGGCCCGATTACGGTAGCAAATGCCGCTTGGGAATTGATACCAAACACGGCGACTGCAACTGCAATGGCCAGTTCAAAATCATTGCTTCCGGCGGTAAACGCTACGGTCGTTGATTTTTCGTACGAACTTCCCATTTTCTTTGCGACGAAAAAAGTTGCAAAGAACATCACGGCAAAATACAGTGTATACGGAACAGCAACCCGAACAACGTCCATCGGTAATTCGACGATCTTCTCCCCTTTGAGTGAGAACATAACAAATATCGTGAAAAGCAAAGCTACGGGAGTTATCGGAGAAATTTTCGGAACGAATTTTTCATGATACCAGCTTTTGTCTTTAATTTGGAGCAGCAAAACTCTGGTGATCATACCTGCCGCAAAAGGGATCCCCAGATAGATCAATACCGTTACAGCAATTTCTGAGATGGATACTTCAACTAACGCTCCGTGCAGGCCAAATACCGGCGGCAGGATCGTGATAAAGACATAGGCATAAACCGAATACAGGAATACCTGGAACAGCGCATTAAAAGCAACTAATCCGGCGGCGAGTTCCGAATCACCCTTCGCAAGATCATTCCACACCAGAACCATCGCAATGCAACGCGCGAGGCCGACCAATATGACACCGATCATCAGCTCGGGTTTATCCGGAAGCAGCATTATCGCAAAAACGAACATTGCCACCGGACCGATGATCCAATTCTGCACTAGCGAAAGTAAAAGCAGTTTGGTATTTCTAAACACGATTGGAAGCTCTTCATATTTCACTTTCGCCAATGGAGGATACATCATAAGAATGAGACCGATGGCAATCGGTATATTTGTTGTGCCCGAACTCAACGAATCCCAGAATCCGGCAATTCCAGGAAACAGAAAACCGGCCGCTACTCCAAAAAACATAATCAAAAAAATCCACAGCGTGAGATAACGGTCGAAGAAGGATAATTGTTTGGATGCGGATGTCATAATGCGCCTCGTTTTAGTTTTTTACTTTTGCCATATCGAGAAGCCAGTGTTCTACTGTCGATCGTGTCGGTATTTTCCCGCTGATTAGAACGCGACCGTTCACGACAAGACCCGGCGTCAGCAATACGCCATAATCTGCATAACGATTATAATCAGTTATTTTTTCAACCTTCGCTTCCAGTTCATACTGCGACACAACTTCTTTGACCATACCTTCCAGTTTAACGCAATTAGCACAACCCGGTCCCAATACTTTAATATCTAACATATTGATCACTCCTTCATTGTAATTCTTTGCGATACAAATCGTAAAAGCGTTCTTTTATCTGATCGCGTATTTTTCGAAACTCATTCAATATTTCTTCTTCAGATCCAGTGGCCTCCGCCGGGTCTTCAAATCCAATATGTTGACGATGCATAACTTTACCGGTAAAGACTGGACAGTTCTCATCAGCATTGCTGCACACGGTGATCATATAATCGAATGATTGTTGAATGAACTGGTCCGTGTTTTTAGGATAATTCTTGCTGATGTCTACACCTTCTTCTCTCATAACTTGAACGGCTTTTGGGTGAACTTGTCCGGAAGGTCTTGTTCCGGCCGAATATACCTCAAGATTTCCGTCAAACGATTTCAAAAAGCCTTCCGCCATTTGACTTCGGCAGGAATTGCCCGTGCAGAGAATGAGAATTTTTTTAGACATGTATCAGCTCCTGATTTTAATAGTCAATATAATTAATGTCCTATCTTGGGAGAATGAATGACCAGGCTTTTCTCTTTTTCAAGTAATACATCCGGAACGCAAAAAATAATTTCGTGCGCAAAAACGTCCAATATTTTCTTTTTCACATACGAGCGGCTGTGAACGAGACTAATCTCGCGTTTGGGTATCGGTAAAGCAAACTCCCTCACATAGAGTTTCTTCTTTTCTTCGGAAAGTTCCCGTACGGCAAGATACGGCAACAGGGTCATTCCATAATTTTGTTCGACCAGCTTCCTTAACGTATCTAAATTACCGCTTTCAAATTTAAGAGAGGTTTTGCCGTGCGGATGTTCAGTACGTTTCTGCTTACACAGTTCTACCGTTTGCCCTCGAAAACAGTGCCCTTCGGTCAAAAGCCACATGTCTGATAATTGCAGGTCTTTGATGTGAATTTTTTTTCGTGTATTGAGCCGGTGTTTTTCAGAAATATACGCCACAAAAGGCTCATAAAACAACGGACGCTCACTTATACTCTTTTGTCTCAAAGGCGTTGCAAGAAGTCCTGCATCAAGATCATCACGCATCAGCCGTTCCACGATTTCTTTTGTTTGCAGTTCTTCAATGACAAGTTCGACCTTCTGGTGTTTTGTTATGAAATTTTGAAGAAATAAATTGAGCAAGTAGGGCGCGAGAGTCGGAATAATACCGACACGGAAAACGCCCGTTATCTCCGTCATTTCCGATTCAACGGTTTGTTTTATTTTTTCACTTTCACGCAGAATCGTATGCGCCTGGTCAATGATCACCTTTCCTATCTCCGTTGGCGCAACAGGTTTTTTCCCCCGGTCAAATACCTTGACGCCCAACTCTTCTTCCAATTTTTGTATCTGCATGCTCAGCGTTGGCTGAGTAACAAAACATTCTTTGGCCGCTTTGGAAAAGCTGTTATGTTTATCTACACAAACAATGTAGGATAGCTGCAGCAGGGTCATATATCTAATTATAAGTTTTATCTATGTATAGATAACGATAATCAATTTGATTTATAGATGCAATTGACTATATTGCCTGTGTTAAAAATTTCTATCCAACCTTCTCTACAACTTTATTAGAAGGAACCAATATTATGGCAAACGACCATGTTAACAGTGAAAGCAAATGCCCGTTTCACGCTGGCGGAGGCACATCAAACCGTGACTGGTGGCCTAATCAGTTAAATCTCAAAATACTTCATCAAAACTCATCCTTGTCCAATCCGATGGGCAAGAAGTTCAACTATCCCAAAGAGTTCAAAAAACTCAACCTTAAGGCGATCAAGAAAGATCTTTACGCGCTGATGACCGATTCCCAGGATTGGTGGCCGGCCGATTACGGTCACTATGGCGGACTTTTCATCCGTATGGCGTGGCATAGCGCCGGTACGTACCGCATCGGCGATGGCCGCGGCGGTGCCGGATCCGGCACTCAACGTTTCGCGCCCCTGAACAGCTGGCCCGACAATGTGAACCTCGACAAAGCGCGACGTCTGCTTTGGCCGATCAAACAGAAATACGGCAACAAGATATCATGGGCCGATCTCATGATCCTTGCGGGCAATTGCGCACTGGAATCGATGGGTTTCAAGACCTTCGGTTTCGGAGGCGGTCGTGAAGACGTGTGGGAACCTGAAGAAGATATTTACTGGGGTACCGAGACCGAATGGTTGGGCGACAAACGTTACGCCGGCGAACGAGAACTCGAAAACCCTCTCGCCGCTGTCCAAATGGGCTTGATCTATGTGAATCCGCAAGGACCCAACGGTCAACCGGATCCGATTGGATCGGGCCGGGATATTCGCGAGACTTTCGCGCGCATGGCGATGAATGACGAAGAAACCGTTGCGCTCACCGCCGGCGGACACACGTTTGGAAAAGCACATGGCGCGGGTCTTGAATCCCATGTCGGCCGTGAACCGGAAGGCGCTGGCATCGAAGAGCAGGGTCTTGGCTGGATCAGCAATTTCCGCAGCGGCAAAGGCGACGATACGATCTCCAGCGGAATCGAAGGCGCGTGGACACCGAACCCGATCCAATGGGACAACGGATATTTTGATATGCTGTTCGGCTATGAGTGGGAATTGACAAAAAGTCCTGCGGGCGCCTGGCAATGGACGCCGAAAAATGTGGCCGAGAAAGATCTTGCTCCGGCTGCTCACGATCCCTCTAAAAAAGTTCCGACCATGATGACCACGGCGGACATGGCGATGCGCATGGATCCGATCTACGAAAAGATCTCGCGCCGCTTTCACCAGAACCCAAAGGAATTTGCTGATGCGTTTGCCCGTGCATGGTTCAAGTTGACCCATCGCGACATGGGACCGCGTTCGCGCTACCTCGGCGAGGAAGTGCCTAAAGAAGAACTGATCTGGCAAGATCCGTTGCCTGCGGTCAAACACAAATTGGTCAGCGAAAAGGACGTCGCCGTTCTCAAGAAGAAAATTCTCTCTTCAGGATTGAACGTATCACAGCTCGTCTCAACGGCCTGGGCTTCCGCTTCCACTTTCCGCGGTTCCGACAAACGCGGCGGCGCCAATGGAGCACGTATCCGCCTTGCACCGCAAAAAGATTGGGAAGTAAACCAGCCTGAGCAATTGAAAGTCGTTCTTGCAAAACTGGAGAAGATCCAAAAGGATTTCAACAAATCCTCCGGCAAAAAGAAAATTTCTCTCGCCGACATGATCGTTTTAGGCGGATGCGCGGGCGTAGAACAAGCCGCGAAGAATGCCGGCCACGATGTGACCGTTCCTTTCTCACCGGGCCGTACGGATGCAACTCAGGATCAGACCGACGGGGCTTCCTTTGCCGTACTCGAACCGGCAGCGGATGGGTTTAGAAATTACCAGAAAGCCGAATACAGTGTATCGGCTGAGGAGCTTTTGATCGACAAAGCGCAGCTGCTTACGCTGACGGCGCCGGAAATGACCGTTCTCATCGGAGGATTACGTGTTCTGGATATCAATCATAGTAACTCCAAACACGGCGTTTTCACCAAGCGGCCTGGAATGCTGACGAACGACTTCTTTGTAAACCTGCTCGACATGGGTACGGAATGGAAGCCTTCCAACACTAAAAATGTGTATGAAGGCCGCGATCGCGTTTCGGGCGAAGTCAAGTGGACCGGAACCCGCGTTGATCTCGTGTTCGGCTCCAACTCACAACTACGTGCGCTGGCCGAAGTTTACGCGCAGGAAGACTCGAAGACTAAGTTCCTGCAGGATTTTGTGGCGGCATGGAACAAAGTAATGAATCTTGATCGGTTTGATTTGGTTTAATTTTTTCAGTCATCCGCTATTTGTAACAGGAAATCGTGACTTTTGTGTCTAAGCAGGAGAACAATCAAAAGATTGTTCTCTTTTTTTTTGTGAAGAAATGCTATAATTAAAAAGCAGCCAAAAATTTATCTGTCCAATATGGTATAAATTTTATTACCTTGATCCCAATATAGGCTGAAGCGTAGCATACGACCATGATAGGAACAAACACCGAATTTATTTTAAAAACGAAGCAGGAACTCAACTGTAAGATCATCCGCACCATGCTTAATTACGTTTTCGAGCGAAAGGGAGAATCTTGCGCAAAAGAATTCATCCAAGCCGTTGATTTGGATGAAGCCTATATTCGCAACGAGAATAATTGGGTCTCATTTGATACCTACACCCGCGGCTGTGAATTCATAAAAAAAGTGTTCGACGACGATACGATTTTCTACAAGATCGGTATTTATTCTTTTTCCAATCCAAACAATTTCGGCACCATGGCCCGTATGGCGCTTCGGCTTCTAACGCCTAATGCCATATTTAAAAAAACGGCGGAGATTGCTAATCATGCGGTAAAATTTGGCAAATACCGTGTTGCGGAGTTTGATAAAAACCGTATGGTGCTCGAGTTTAAAAACGCGCCGAATTATCCGTTTTATCAGCATAATTGCGATTATCGCCTCGGCCTTTTTGCCGGCATACCGCAACTTTTTGGACTACCGATAGCCAAGCATCGACATCTCAAGTGCGTATCCAAAGGCGATGATAGATGCGAGTATGAGTTTATATGGCAAGCTAAGAGCTTAGTGTTGTTTCGAAAGCATGCCGTTCGTGGATTCTTGACCGGGAGCGGACTTTCAGTAATATTTTTTTTAATGAATTCCTTTGGCAATATTAAGATACAAACCGTTCTCACCGTATTCACAACGTTGATTTTTTATCTGTTGGGCGTCATTTTGGATATGCGTGCAACAGCGAAAGACAATGCGCTGATCTCCAATGCAGAATCCAACGAGATAGAAGAAACCATTGCTTTTGCCAATCAAAAATACAAAGAAGCTTCTGAAACGGTTAGAAAACTTGAAGCCATCATCGAGGCAAATGCTGCTTTCAGCTTGAAGCTTTTGGGGTCAGAACTTATCGACGTCGTTTTAAATATTATCAAACATTCTCTCGGTTATGACCGGGCCATGATCATGATGGTAGACGAGACAGGAAGATATTTATCTAATCCTACGGTCGTCAGCGATGAAACTGAGAGAGACCAAAAATCCGTAGATCTTCTCACGATCGATCTTAATGATAATAATATGCTGTTCTCCAAAGTAGTGCAATCAGGGGAACCCATCCTCATTTCTAATGTAGATCAGCACCCTGAATTGAAAGACCGGCCAGCAATAAAAATATCAGGCACCAAATCTTTTGTAGTCCTCCCTCTTAAGTTCGGCTCCCGTGTACGCGGCATTATCAGCATCGATCGTTTAACTTCAGCCGCGCCGATGAATCAGGAAGACGTCAAGATTTTGTCTACGTTAATGACTATGCTGTCGGTCGTTCTTGAAAATGTAGAACTGTATCAGGGTTTGGAAGTGCGCGTAAGAGAACGAACTGCCCAGTTATTTCAGGCAAATACCGAACTCGAAAAAGCGTACGGAGATCTAATGAACGCTCAAACCCAGCTTATCCATTCAGAAAAAATGGCCGGATTGGGTAAACTCGTTGCCGGTATTGCGCATGAAATGAATAATCCCGCCGGTATTCTTTCCGGATATGTAGAATTGGTCGAACTTTATGCAAACCGTCTGAATAAAAATTTTGGTTCGGCAATTCAAACCTTTTCCTCTGACAAGAATTTTGTTTCGGAGATTGAACAATTCAAAAAGCTTCTCGCCGAGATCAACGCCTGTTTGGACCCTTGCAAACGCTCCATTGTTCGAATGAAAAATATTGTGCAGGATCTTCGCAATTTTTCCAGATTGGACGAAAACGAACTGATGCCGGCCGACCTGAACGAAGGAATTGAGAAGATGCTTCAATTTTTTAGAAATCAGACGCAAAACCAAATTAAAATTATTACCAACTTGACTCCTCTCCCTTTAGTTCATTGCTTTCCGGGACATTTAAATCAGGTTTTTTCAAATATGATCCTTAATTCTATTGAAGCGATCAAGGGTGACGGCACCATTACTATTTCAACAAAAGTTAGCGACGAAAATGAGTTTTTAAAAACACGGCATGTTCGTATAGATATCGCCGATACGGGCACAGGAATCAAACCTGAAAATGTGGATAAGATCTATGATCCTTTCTACACGACGAAGGATATCGGTCAAGGCCAAGGCCTTGGACTAGCTATTGCTTATGGCATCGTCTCTCGCCACAATGGAAAAATTCTTGTGAAAAGCGAGTACGGCAAAGGAACGAACATGACTATTTTGATTCCGGTTGAATTTGATGCCGTTGTTTAATTTACCAATAATCGAATCCTTGGACCCATTGAGTTAAAAGAATTGACGGCATGAATAAATCCTCCACTCTTCGTATTCATCTTGCGTTGTTATTCGTTTCCGCCGTGTTCGGCATTAATTCCGTTACCGCGAAAATTGCGCTGCAGGAAATTGATCCCATGGCGCTGGTCTGCATTCGAATTTTTATTGCTGCAGTTATTTTATATGCTCTTCACCGAGTTTTTATAAAAGAAAAAATCCGATCTCTTCGGGATTATATCGAACTCGCCTTCTTTAGCGTTTTTGGTATTATCATCAATCAGACTTTGTTTCTTAAAGGCCTTGCCTTGACCACCGCGATTAACGCTACGGTACTCGTGACAACCATACCGGTAGTAACTATTGTAATTGCGATCATAATGGGACGCGAGAAGATCAGTTTCAGAAAGATCGTTGGTTCGTTAATTTCCTTTGCCGGCGTCATACTTCTTCTGGGCGCAGAGCGAATAGATTTGAACAATCAATTTTTTGTTGGAAACGTCCTTGTTTTTATCAACGCCGTCTCTTTTGGTGTATATTTGGTTATTTCAAAAAACATTTTAAAACGTTATCATCCGGCCACCGTCACAACGTGGACATTTATATTCGGCGGAATCGGTGTAATGCCATTTGGAATAGATAAGGCCATCCATTTGCCTTATGCCGAAATTTCTATGACCGCCTGGTTCTGTGTCGCGTTTTTGATTTTATTTTCATCGGTGATCGTTTATTATATAAACAGCTGGGCGCTTCAGCGAACGACTTCCTCCACGGTTGCTGTCTATATTTACGTTCAACCCATCGTTGCCACGATTATTTCGACATGGACGCTTGGCGAAACTCTCACATGGTCAACGGTTTTTGCTGCCCTTCTCATATTTGCAGGCGTTTTCATTGTCAGCTTGAAAATGAGGGCGGAACTCAAAGCGGAAGCGGCTTCGAAAGAACTCGACTTGGTCAGGGAATCCATGGCGCTCAAAGAGGATTGATAATAATATATTTATATTTACTTTCGAATTGCAGCCTATATAAATGCCATAATATTTCAATTTGGAGAACGTCATGCATAATAAATTAATACTGATTATCGGATTTTTTCTTTTTACAAGTATTCTAAATGCACAAAAGAAAACCGTTGGCGTGCTTGAACTTAAAAACACCGGTGGAATTACTAGCAATGAAAGTTCGGCTCTGACCAACCGATTCCGCGCTATGTTGGTCCAAACAGAAAGTTTCGTAGTTCTGGAGCGGGATAAGATGAATGAGATTCTCAAAGAACAGGATTTTATTTCAAGCGATAATTGCAACACAGCTGAATGTGCGGTGCAGATTGGGCAATTGCTCGGCGTCGAAAAGATGATCGGCGGGGACATCGGAAAAGTTGGAAACACCTACACTATCGATATGCGAATAGTTGACGTAAAAACGGGCGCGATCGAAAAATCGGTTAGCAATGATTTTAAGGGTGAAGTGGATGGGTTGCTTAATTTAATGAATGAGGTATCCGGGGTATTTGCAGGAATCAGCGCACAGATGAAAACCATTTCGCGAAGCGGAACGGCAGATGTTTATGTCAGTTCTAACCCCGAAGGCGCAGAAATATTCGTTGATAATAACTCGACAGGTTTACGGTCTCCTGCGCTGGTAGAAGGATTAGCGCCGGGATTCCATACCATTCACCTTAAAAAAGACGGATTGGTTGGTAGTCAGTTTTTAGAATTGATTGAAGGCAGTATACCTTCCATATTGGTTGAACTTACCCGGCCAAAAGTATCAGTTAAACTGCTCTCAAACCCTATTGGGGCGTTCGTTCTTTCAGGGAAAGACAGTTTGGGAAAAACTCCGATGGTTTATACAGTACCAATAGGCGAGGCAGAAATTAAATTGTTTCTACCGGGATATCTAGATACTATTGTCAAGCTTTCATTGAAAGAAGCAGACGCAGGGCGCGTCATCAATGTTGAGATGGGGAAAGCGGATAGAATGTATATTCAGACAAATCCTTCTTCTGCGAGGGTATATATTGACAAAAAGCTCGTGGGATATTCTCCGTGTACAGTTCCAGTAATGAATAGCTCACAGGAATTGATTGTTGAAGCCACAGATTATTATACTTACCGCAAGATACTCACTGGAAGCGATAACCCAAATATTCAGATAGCCTTAATCAGCAAGAACACTAAGTGGAAAGCTTCCATCACTATCAATTCAAATCCGCAGAATGCCAGCATTTATCTTCAGACATTCAGCGGATCGGAATTAATCGGCGAAACACCATTGACGCGTAATTGGAAAGAGGGAGCAAATAAAATCACGCTTCATAAAAAGGGTTACAAAAATATATCTGTCGAGATAGCACCATATCATCCGGTAATAGATATCGAATTGGAGCCTGAGTAATTTTAAATTCATTCAATCCATTACTGTGTTTTTTCGGCTTCTACTTCAATATTTAACTTTCGTGCTTATCGGGTTGGCTCACAAATGGAAGAGAACCATTCAGTCTGAGCGAAGTTGAAGACTGATTTTACTAAACTTGGTCATGGTTCGACAAGCTTGTCCTGAGCCTCGCCGCAGGGCTCACCATGACGTATCTGAGTAAACACGATAAGCACATTAACTTTTCACATCACCTAAAGACGATAGTGATCTTTTAATTTCTTTGCTTATTTCGGCGCAATCCGTACATTGTTTTAGGAGGTTATTTCTATGATAACCGGAATAAAGCACGCCGAAAGAATTATCACCGATCTTTTCTCCTCTGCAAATGTTGCGATCAATGGAAACCATCCCTGGGACATCCAAGTACGCGATCCCCGTTTTTTTTCACGCCTTATTACCGATGCCGAGTTAGGTTTCGGAGAATCCTATATGGACGGTTGGTGGGAATGTGAAGCGCTGGATGAATGTGTCAACAGGGCCCTTTCTGAACACATTGAAAAACAACTTATAGGTTGGAAATCAGCCGCACGCATAGCCCTGAGCAAAATACTTAATTTTCAAAAGAAGTCGAGATCATTTGAAGTTGGTGAAAAGCATTATGACCTTGGAAACGACCTCTATCAGGCTATGCTCGATAAGCGGCTGAATTATACATGCGCCTATTGGAAAGGCGCCGCTGATCTCGATCAAGCGCAGGAAGCAAAACTTGATCTGGTGTGTAAAAAGATCGGAATTCACGACGGAATGAAAATTCTCGAACTCGGCTGCGGGTGGGGAAGTTTCGCCAAATATGCCGCGGAGAAATACGGCGCGCTTGTAACCGGGGTTACGGTATCAAAGCAACAGGTTACACTCGGCCGACAATTGTGCAAAGGACTACCGGTGGAACTTCGTCTTCAGGATTATCGCGAAGTTGAAGGACAATACGACGCTGTTATTTCCATAGGAATCATGGAGCACGTGGGCTATAAGAACTATCGAGGCTATATGAAAATTGTCGACCGCTGTCTGAAGAAACACGGCATCGCTTTTATTCATACCATCGGACGAAACGATAGTGCAACTAATACCAACGCATGGATTCACAAATATATTTTCCCAAATAGTATGCTTCCTTCGGTCTCGCAGATCGCACAAGCCATGGAAGGCCTGTTTATGATGGAGGATATGCACAGTTTCGGTCCGCATTATGATAGAACATTGATGGCTTGGTACGCTAATTTTGAAAGGGCGTGGCCAAAACTCAAAGACCGTTATGGAGATCGGTTTTACCGAATGTGGCGGTTTTATTTACTCAGTTGCGCAGGCAGTTTTCGCGCAAGGTCAAATCAGCTTTGGCAATTTGTTATGACACGAAATGGAACCTTTCAACCGGAGTGTCGATTTAGTTAATTAGGTTACACATATTTCGGTACTCTGTTAACGGCTGTTCAACAAATATGGAATTTCATGAAGTCATCATTGTAGGGGGCGGGCCGGCCGGCTCCACCTGCGCATGGAAGTTAAAACATCTCGGAGTAGATTGCGCAGTTATTGATAAAGCAGAATTTCCACGAACCAAACTTTGCGCCGGTTGGATCACGCCGGAAGTTATAAAAGACCTTGAAATTGTCATCCCAAAATACCCCCACAGCATCTTGAGATTGCCATCCCTGTATGCACATTTTTATGGATTCCCCATAAGAATTTCTGCTCCGCAATATTCCATAAGACGATATGAGTTTGATCATTGGCTTTTATTACGCGCAGACGTTCCGGTCATACGGCATGAAACAAAACAGATCGAACGAAAGGATGATCAATTTATCATTGATGAAAAATATTCGTGCCGCTATCTGGTTGGAGCCGGCGGTACATTTTGTCCCGTATATCGAACTTTTTTTTCATCTCAAAGCCCTCGTGCAAAAAACAAATTGATTGTATGCCGCGAACTTGAATACCCCACCCCGATCTCTGATGAAAAATGTTATTTATGGTTTTTTGAAAATAAACTGCCGGGCTATAGTTGGTATGTTCCGAAAGCGAATGGTTACTTAAATATTGGCGTGGGGGGACTAGAAGAAAAACTAAAACGGAACGGCGATTCAATAAATAATCACTGGGATTTTTTGTTGGGCAAACTGAGAACGCAGTCTCTGATATTCGGCAATGATTTCAGACCCAAGGGCCACAGTTATTATTTGCGTGAACCGGTAAATATTGTTCACAATAGAAATGCTTTCATTATTGGCGATGCGGCAGGGTTGGCAACGCGTGATATGGGGGAAGGAATCGGACCGGCGGTGAAAAGCGGAATTTTGGCGGCGGAGTCCATTAGTTCAGGCAAGCCTTTCGATATTAACTCAATCTCTGCTTTCAGCCTGCACCACCCTCTTTTTCTTCCAATTTTGAAGTTACTAATGCGATACTAGCTCCATTACGTAAAATCTATCTCTTTTTAGTTTTTGATTTGCGAAGTTGTGCCGGTTTCGATTTTTTTTGTTTTGGGCGTTTTACATTAATTTTCTTTTTTGTTTTAGGCAATTCCCGCAATGCCGCGCGCATCGGCGTTCCGTCGCCGTGTTTGATCTTCAATGGCAGGCAAAGCAATTCATACTCGCCAGGTTTGATGGCCGACAAATTCAGGCCTTCCAAAACTACCACATTATGTCCAAGAAGATTTTTATGTACCGGATGTTCAAATTCTGCGTGAAAACTTTCGACGGATAAGTAATCAACCCCTACCAGTTCTATTTTTTTCTCGACCAAATATTGTGCTCCTGTAATGCCAACCGCAACAAAATCTTCGTCAAAGACCATGTTATTATTTTTCCAGTGCGTCGAATTTCTTGTTTTGAATAAAATGCGTTTATGGCGTTTGAAATTAAGCTTTTCCATATCTTCACGCTCAATATTCACTTTCGGATCAACCTCCACGACCAAACAGGGTCCGATAAATCGTTCGAGAGAAACCTCATCGATTCCTTTTCCATCATCTAAGAAATGAAACGGAGCATCGCAATGTGTTCCGGTATGCGCGCCGATCTGCCATCGGGAAACGTTGCACGGATCGCCCTTTTTTATTTGAATAGGAAGCTGAATATCCACTTTCGGATCGCCCGGCCAGGTCACAATATCATTGGAAATAGTGATGGAAATGTCATGGATTTTCATAGAACGGTCCTTCCGAATTTATTTTAATTTCCACGTTGTCCCGTCCGGTGAATCTTCTATCGCAATCCCGATCTCATTTAATCCGTCCCGAATCTTGTCTGAAAGTTCCCACTCTTTTCGCTTCCTCAGATCCACTCGTATATCCAAAAGCAAGTCGACAATTTTTTCATATTTCTTGGAGACATTCTCCGGTTTGGACAAATTTAGAAATCCTAAGAATTCATTCCACTCCAATATCAAGTCGCGCGTGCGTTTGAGAACATATAATGAAAAATCATTGAGCAGTTTGGGCGAAGTGATCTTGCTAAGGCCGTTAAATATCTCAAATATTTTACCCATCGCGGCGGCAGTATTAAAATCATCGTCCATGGCCTCATGAAATTCCTTCTCCAGGCGGTCAAGGTCTTTTGAAAACTGTTCGACGTCGGGATTGATTGCAACGGTTCCTACAGAACCTCCCAGCGTTTCCTTAAGATCCAAAGCCTGCTGGACCTTATTGAATATCATTTCCAGCCGCTTATGCGCGTTCTCCGCGTCACGAAGATTGTCTTCGCTATAACTCAGAGGGCTGGCGTAATGCTTCTGCAGAAAAAATATGCGCACGGCTTCGGGGCGGAATTTTTTTAATACATCGCGCGCCAGCCAGAAATTGCCGAGTGACTTCGACATTTTTTCATTATCAATATTCAGAAATCCGCAGTGAATCCAATATTTGGAAAATAATTTTCCAGTGGCGGCTTCACTTTGTGCAATTTCATTCTCATGATGTGGAAAGACGAGGTCTGATCCGCCGCAATGAATATCAATTTGATCGGCCAGATGATTCATACACATGGCGGAACATTCGATATGCCATCCCGGACGGCCATTGCCCCAAAGACTTTCCCACGAAGGCTCGCCCGACTTAGCCGCTTTCCACAATACAAAATCCAGCGGGCTTCTTTTTTTCTCGTTAACTTCCACGCGGGCGCCGGACATTAGGTCGTCGATATTTTTTCCGGACAGTTTTCCATATCCCGCAAATTTGCCTACATCGTAGTAGACGCTGCCTTCCGATTCATACGCATATCCTTTGAGAATGAGCGTTTGGACCAAATTGATGATTTCATCCAGATGCTCCGTTACGCGCGGAACCGCATCGGGCATACGCATGCCTAATTTGGCAATATCCTCAAAAAATCCTTCCGTATATAATTGCGTCACGTCTGAAAAATCCAACTCTTTGCTTTTAGCTTCGTTTATGATCTTGTCGTCTATGTCCGTGATGTTCATAACAAATTTTACTTTATATCCGGAATATTCAAGATAACGGCGAATGATGTCCGCCATCACGAACGTGCGCGCATTTCCAATGTGTATATAATTGTATACGGTCGGTCCGCAGGAATACATCAGCACTTCCTGCTCCTTTATCGGAACAAATGGTTCCTTCTGTTTCGTCAACGAATTGTAGATTTTCAGGCTCATGTCAACAACTGATTCCTTTTCTTCCGTGTGAGTCATTTAAATAAATACGAAAATATATTGTCACTGGTTATGCTTTGGAATTTGAATAACAAATTTCGCTTCGTTATTCGGGAACAGATTGAGCTCAGCCTGATAGAGGCTTAACAAACGGGAAGCGTTTGCAATTTCAATATCGTAATAACTAAACAGCGCTTCATCCGGAAGATTACTGTACATGGTATCGGTATGAATCGACAAGTGATAAGCGAGATCCGTAGATGCAGACATAATACGATTATCTGATAATTCAACATAAATAAAATTCTGATCGTGATAGGTTTTAATGCGTAATATTTTTTCTGCCAATGAACCGGTAGCTTTCATCGAATCAATGATCAAATTATATATGGCCTGGCTAAAATCACGATAAATGCCGGGTACCGAAGGGATCGTTCGGTCCAAATCAATTTCTTTTTTAATTTTGTGTTTAAAATATAAACTGGAATCAAGAAAGGATATTTCGTTCTCGACCAGTTTGTTAATATCTATCTCCGATTGGTAGGGATTCATTTCATTGGACACTTTGTCTGAAAAACCTTTGATAAGTGAGGAGGCTTTATCGACCTGCGTTACGATTTCACCGATACCTTTATCCAGTTTTGCATGAAACTGCACTATATCCTCTTTGGCTTTTTCATTGGAGATAGCTTCAACTAAATTAGCGCTTTTCTTGATATGATGCTGGAGAAGTTCCGCGCGGCCGCGTATGGTACCTAGCGGAGTATTGAGATTATGCGCTACGCCTTGCAGTATCAGTGACATTGGAACTACGCGAAAAAAATTAATTACTTCCAAAAGTTTCTCTTCGTCAATTGAACGGGCGGCGGTTTCAGCCAGCGTCTCCTGTTGTGCAATCTGGCTTTCCAGCTTACTGCTGATGTCTCTAAATATTCCGTGAATACCTTTTATGTGCCCTTTTTTGTCATGGATCGGTGAAGCGGTAAATTCAATAAGCGTCGTTTCGCCGTTCTTCTTTTTCCAGTCAAATATTGTTTTATCGGCTTTACCTTTGTGTCCCAATATGGACAACAGCGCGTCATGATCGCCTGGATTTGCGTAAAGCTCACTTACGCTCAAACCAAGAAAATCTTTTTTGTCGGTATATCCTAAGATAGCCGCAGCAGCTTTATTGGCAAGTTCAATTCTGCCATGAGAGTCGATGATAAAAATGCCGTCGGGTAAACTATTCAACAACTCTTCGTATCTGTTTTGAATTTCTATTTCACTCACAATTATCTCCGGTTAATTCTCTGTTTTCAGGTTTCCGCACACCACACGGTCAATTTGATGACAATCTTTATAGACCTCGGTTTCAAAACCGTTTTCTTCGAGAATTTTCTTAACGTCCTCAGATTGATTATAACCCACTTCAAATATAACATGTTTTTTTGTTAAATTTGAACGAAAAAATGATTTAGCCGCTCGCGCAACATGTTTATAAAAGACGAGTCCTGTAGCGTCGGCCTTTAACGCTGCTTCGGGTTCATGATCCTTCACTTCATTTGGAAGCAAGGCAAATTCCTGGTCGGAAATATACGGCGGGTTTGATACAATTATTTCAAAAGATTGAAATAAATCGCTATTTGAGTTTTCATTCAGAATATTTCCAAAAATAAATTTGATTTTCCCTTCTCCGACGATACGATCCGCATTAAGTTTCGCCAGAGTAAGCGCTTTTTCGCTTATATCAAGCGCTGTGATTGAATAAGGTATGTTATATTTTTCTAAATAGAAAGCGATGGAAACGCACAAAGCTCCGCTTCCTGTACCAACATCTAAGATATGAACTATTCCATTCCCTCTATGTTTACATAACTCCAATGTTTTTTCTACCAGCAATTCCGTATCAGGCCGTGGGATCAGTACATTGGCATTCACTTCAAAAGTCAGCCCCATAAATTCCGCCGTTCCGATAATATATTGCAAGGGTTCGTGATTAATACGCCTTAGAAGAAGGGACTTAAACTCCTCCAATTCCTTTTTGCCCATCGGACGGTCATAATTTGCATAGAGGTCAATGCGCTTGCAGTTCAGTGTATGGCATAAAAGCCATTCTACATTTAGCCGAGGATTATCGAATTGTTTTTCCGATAAGTAATGCATCGACCAGTCAAGAAGTTCACTCACATTCCAGTCTTTTTTTACTGCTGCAACGGTCATGTCTAAACGCTCTCCGCTCTATTTTTTTCATCTTGACCGATAATCTGATCAAAATAATAGACCAGTACACCCGACTCGCTAATTTGTAACCTTGCTAGACCCAAAGATGTAAATTGATTCAACGCATTATTCGCATCAATAACGCTCATATTCAGTTCTGTAGTTGTTTCAACGACAGTCAATTTTCCTCCGAGTTTTTTAGCTAACTCTAGAACGGAATCTTGAATCCACGCATCATACGCCGTTTTTTCAAGTCGGTGAATTTTAACTAATTTCCTAATTAGTAATACTACGAAAACCGCCGGCAATATACCGGCACAAAATCCGCTCCCAATCAAAACCCCAAGGGTTGTTTTACCTGAAGCCGGATCATCTTGAGTTACATAGTTTCCCGTCATAATATCGCCGGTCAGCGCCGCAATAAAAAACACTGCAAACGCGGCTAATGGAATTATCGTGACCCATATAAGAAATTTTTGAGCTGTATTTGAGGACGGTTTTCCGGAGCGGGTCATGTCGGTTGTTTTATTAATAGAATTTATAGAAATGATGAACGGGTCCGTGGCCTTTCCCGATTGAATATGAGTGTGCGATCGCGCCTGTAATATATTTCTTTGAAAATTTTACAGCTTCTAAAGTTGGGTATCCTTTTGCGAGATAGGCGGCGATGGCCGCGCTAAATGTGCAGCCGGTCCCATGCGTATTTTTTGTTCGGTAACGTTTACTGAACATATGATGAATTTTTTTGCCGTCATAAAATACATCTACTGCGTCTTTCTTTGAATGCCCGCCTTTAACGACCACCGCCCTGCACCCCATTTCTAATAACCTGCGGCACGCTTTTTCCATATCATCATGAGAACTGATTTTTTCTCCGGTCAGAACTTCTGCTTCCGGTATATTGGGTGTCACCACCTGCGCCATAGGGATGAGTTTATGAATAAGCGCGTGTACAGCGTTATCTTGTAATAACTTGTTTCCGCTTTTCGCAACCATCACGGGATCAACGACCAGTTTTCTTGCGTTGAACTTTGTTAATCCACGAGAAACAACGTCAATGATCTCAGCGGTGGACAGCATACCTGTTTTTATGGCATGGGCGCCGATATCGCTCATAACGGCGTCAATCTGTTTTTCTATGATTGATAATTCGATATCTTGAATACCTGTGACGGCAACGGTATTTTGAGCGGTGATGCTCGTGACGACCGACGTTCCGTAAACGCCAAGCGCCGAAAATGTTTTTAAATCAGCCTGAATGCCTGCCCCACCGCCTGAATCCGATCCTGCAATGGTAAGAGCCTTCGCTGTTTTCATATCGAATAATCTTGAGTATTAATAATATATGTCGAGAGAAGCGATGCGCGCCGAAACTTCACAACACGGCTGAAGCAAAAATCGATGAAGATTGTTAAAGGCGGATGTATATAGAAATCTATTTTCTACAATCGTATTCTTTACCGTCATAGGTAAACGTATCAAGCTGATAGTCTTTTAATTCACGTTTTGCATATTCCTGAGCCATACCGGACTTAATAAAGAAATCAACTATATCCTTATCAATATGGTTATCTTTGACCATGAACAATAAGATTTTGATACACTCGGAAATTTTCTTGCCGGGTTTATAAGGACGATCCGCAGCGGTCAGCGCTTCAAAAATATCTGCCACAGCCATGATACGCGCCGGTGTCGATAATTGTTCCGCTTTAAGTCCATTCGGGTAACCCGTACCGTCAAGCTTCTCGTGGTGTCCGCCCGCCCATTCTGTCACGCGGCTCAACTTCTTCGGCCATGGAAGTTTCTGAAGCATCTTGATCGTAAGCACAACGTGGTTCTGAATGACAATCCGTTCGTCGTCGGTCAAGGTACCGCGTTTGATCGAAAGATTATGTACTTCATTTTCTGTCAGTAACGGCAGTTCGTTGCCTTCCATTTTGATCTTTTGTTCCGCAATTTTCATGAGGCGGTCAATCTTGCCTTGCTCCATAAACTCGCCGCCGATGTTTGAAACCTTGATAAAGGACGCGTCGTCATCAACCTGCTTTAGACGGTCAGCAAATTCTTTTTCCAGTTGAGCAATTTTTGCTTTCTTGTCTTTTGCGCGTGATGATGACAGTTTTTGTATTTGCTTCAGGTGCTCAAGTTCTAATTCACGTTTGAAAATTTCAAATTTCGCGAGAACAGTGTTGATGCGGTCATATATCGTTTCGAGCTTCGTGGCTTTGTCAACCACGTATTCCGGCGTCGTGATCTTTCCGATATCGTGCATCCACCCTGCGATCCGGAGTTCATTGTGCTCGTCTTCGTTCATAACGAAGGGTTGCCATTTTTCTTCATTAGAATTACTTAGACCGCGCGCAATTTCCTGCGTGAGTTCCGCAACACGGCGGATATGGCCGCCGGTATAGGGTGACTTTTCGTCGATTGCGCTCGCGATAACTTGTATGAAGGAATCTAAGAGGGCGCTCAAGTCATGAATGAGCTGCGTATTGGTGATGGCCACCGCTGCCTGTGAAGCCAGAGATTCTATCAACTCCTGATAATCGCTCGAAAATGCGATTACATTACCGCCTGTATCGGTCGCGTTCAAAAGCTGTAAAACGCCGATGATCTCATCTTCATGATTACGCATTGCAACCACCATCATGGATTTCGATCGGTAACCGGTGTTTTTATCAAAAGCTTTTGTTCCCTGAAAATCAAAACCCTCCACTTCATAGACATCCGCAATATTAACGGTCTTTCCGCTCAAAGCGACATGCGCGGAAACTTGCTGTTCGTTGCGTGAACCGTCGTCCTTAAAAAGTTTAACGGGCGGAAATGGAATTGCTTTTCCGCTGGTACCGCCCATTTTGAAATTGAGTGAACGGGTTTGTAATATTTTAAACGCGATGCCTTTTTCGTCATGTGTTTTGATATAGAGAGTTCCTCCGTCCGCATTAGTAAAATTCATGGCTTCCACAACGATCATTTCCAAAAGGGCATCCAGGTTTCTTTCTGCGGAAAGCGCGGATCCGATCCGTGTAAGTTTTTTCTTCAGGCCAACTTGCTGTTCGGTGAAGGACTTGACGGCATCAACGACGGTATCGAGTGTATCCCCGCTCAGGCCTTCGGAAGTATAATGGCCGCGGCGTAACTTATCCACTACGTCGTTCAATAATTTATTGACCGCGTCTTGTTCCGAGTATTTTAGTAACTCTTGGAGTTCAGAACTCATACCACAACCTTTTGTTTTGAAAAAAACAGATAAAAAATTTATTTTGACATAATCTTTTTTGATGCAGTGAATGCGGCTGCGGCCAGAACGCATTTGATAAAATCACCGGCGATGAAAGGAATAAAACCTAACTTAAATGCCTCCGTAAGATTACCGCCGATAAGAATATTCAATTGCAATGATCCTATAAGTAAAATCGGAAGACTACCGATGATGCAGGCGCCTAAATTCCAGTAGAAACTCTTCTCACGCGAGACGAGCAATCCGGTAAGAAATGCGGCGACCGGGAAGCCCAGAAGATATCCTCCGGAGGGTCCGAGGAGTTGTATGAAGCTGCTTGCGCCGCCGGCAAATACAGGTAATCCGCATATACCGTAAAATAAATACATGATCTGTGATAAAGCGCCGCGTTTCGCACCGAGCGATGCGCCTGCTAAAATGACAAATACCGTCTGCAATGTAATGGGAACCGGGGTAAACGGAAGCGGAATTTCTATCCATGCGCCGGCTGCCGTTAATAGCGAGAAAATCGTCACGGCGATAAATTGTTTCAATAATGAATCATCAATACTCATAGCGCGAATTTTCGGTGCGTTCATAATAATTCTCCTGAAGTTGAGCTGGTGTGCTCGAGAAAAGAAAATAGAAAGTGAAAAACCCAGCTAAATTATGTTAAAATTCTCAAAAAATGCAAGTTTTTTTTAACTTCAAATCATGTCGCGCTGTCGATATCGCTTTGAAAATCTTCTTCAACTTTATTTTCGTCAACCGTTGAAACGGTGCTGTTCGTGTACCTCACCACGCGTCTTTCCCTAATTACCACCACTTTGATCTGACCTGGATACTGCATTTCGTTCTGTATTTTCGTCGCCACTTCGGAACTGAGCATCGCGGCATGGGCGTCGTCAATTTTATCCGCTTCGACTACAATGCGAATCTCACGTCCGGCGTAAATAGCATATACTTTTGAAACGCCTTCGAATTGCGTCGCAATTTGTTCCAGTTTCTCAATTCGCGCACCATATGCTTCGAGCGGTTCACGCCGCGCCCCTGGCCTCGATCCGCTGATAATGTCGGCTGCCGTTACGAGCTGTGATATCGGATGAATGGGTTCCGCTTCATCGTGATGCGCCAAAACTGAATTGATCACGACTTCATGTTCCTTACAACGCGTCGTCACATCCACGCCGATCGAGACGTGGCTACCTTCGGTTTCGTTACTTACTGCCTTACCAATATCGTGAAAAAGTCCCGCCCGGCGGGCCAGTTGCACGTCATATCCGAGTTCCGCCGCCATCGTTCCGGCCAAAAGAGCTACTTCTTTGGAATGCTGTAATACGTTTTGCCCGTAACTTGTTCGGTATTTTAATCGACCTAACAAACCTTTTATTTCTGGCGCTACATTTTTGATGTTCAACGAGTTAAGGATTTCATCCGAAGCTTTAGCCATGGTATTTTCAACTTGTTTTTGCGCTTTTTCTATGATGCCCTCGATCTGTTCCGGCTGAATATTCGGATTTTCAACCATTCGCGTCATGGCAATACGCGCGATCTCTCGCTTGACCGGATCAAAACCGGACAGCAAAACAACTTCCGGCGTATCATCTATGATTACTTTAATTCCCGTCGCTTGTTCAAATGCCCTGATATTCCGACCTTCACGCCCTATGATCGCACCCTTGATGCGCTCATTGGGAAGATCCACGGTAGTCAACGTACTTTCTGCAGTGTGATCTGACGCAAGTCGTTGTATGGCATCGGACAGAATCCACTTCGCTTCGTGTGTGGCTTTTTGCTGGGATTCCGTTTTGATCTGCAGCATCAATTCAGCGGCTTCTTTTTGAGCGCGTTTGGAAACCGTCTCGAGAAACTGTTTTTTTGCTTCTTCCTGAGAAAGTCCTGTAACTTTTTCAAGTTTTTCAGTCTGCTGCTGCGCTAATTGGTCAATTTGCTGTAATCGGGTATTGATCTGTTCCTGCTGCAACGCCAGAGCCCTTTCAGTTAGAACGTTTTTTTGTTCTTTTTCTAAATGCGAATTCATTTTTTGGCGCAGGTCACGCTCACGATTGCTCAGACGCCCTTCATATTGCTTCAAACGTTTTTCCCGTTCGTCAAATTCTCCGCTGATTTTCATTTTAATTTGATGCATACGTTCTTTTGCTTTAACCTGGGCGTCTTTTTTTATTGCGTCCGCTTCGCGGTGAGCTTCACGTAATGTATTCTCAGCAATTTTCTTGATTTCGGATACTTTATTACGCCCGGCGAATTTTGCCAATATCCAGCCCGTGATAAACATCACGACGCCGGTTAAAATCATAATAATAATGCCTATGGATTCCATATCTATTTCCTTTAATACCTGATATCTAATTCTATTAAAATTAATAATAACGTGACAGTAAAATTACTACTAAACCGCTATAATTGCAAGTTTTTTTAGGGGTAAAGCCATGAAAAAATTATTAAGATTTGATTTTATGAAGGAGATTTGTTAGTTTTATCTAACTTCTAAAAAAGAAACGCGGTAAAATGATCGGTGGATTCGAGTTTTTTTCGATTGAAACGCTATTTGTGTTTATTATAACATTATTTGTCGTATTGCTTATACTTCAGATACTGTTTTTGATAAAAATGCGAAAATCAATGTTTCAGATAGGGCAGTTTGTCCGTTTGATGAATCTGATCTTCAAAGAAATGTCTAATATACAATCGGTAACTATTTCCACGGCCAAATCCAACCAGGAATCTCTCAAGAATCTCAACAAGACACCTATCAAAACTAACAAAAAAGATTCCTGTCAATATTGTAAACACCGCCTTTCGTTCCTAAAAATGGATACGTCACAACTCACTTTCCGTTATCATTGTAAGCTGACAAACGATGAAATTGTCCTGCAGCATTATTGTGCTCAGTTTGAAGCCGATGTGCAATCCTCCGCGTCACGCAGATCGTAGAAGAGTTAGTGCAAATGTACTCTTAAACTACAAAACACTATGTTGCAGTTGCTATGGTTGAACACTTTTTCATCATCCCAACAATTGGACCTTGTTTCAATCGCAACTCGAATTTTTGTGTAGCTTGCCAGAGAAGGGGTTTAAAATCCGCTATACAGTTACAAAAAAAATAAAAACAAAAATTTTATAAAAACCTTTGCCGATTCGGAGTTGTTGACGTACATTATTAAAATCTTGATGCGTATGCATCGGACCGTTCTTGGGGAATAGGTTCTCATGGATTCATCATTTCTGTCTATCGAAGAAAATTATTTTCCAATTTTGATACGCCTCACCCTCGTTGCGTGTCATCGACAGCTCTTCGGCTTTTTCTCATCTCTACTAACTTCATTGGAGTTGACAGCATATGAAATCAACAATCGGCCGTAAGATTGGGCTTGCATTTCTTGCCTTGCTCATCTTAATGGTGGCTATGGTTGGAATCACTTTTCGTGGATTCAACAAAATCACTTCGAGCCTTGACTCTATGGAACGTGAAGCCGTCAAACGGGGGGCATCGGGAAATCTCCGCTTCGCCATTGCTCAACTGCTGAGGGCGGACAACGTTTACATTATTACGCAAAACGAAAATTACCAACGCGAATACAATCGACTGAGTTCACGTGTGGATGAATTCTATGAGCGATTAATTCAGCTTCCTCTGACCGAAGAAGAGCTTCATCTTGTCGGTGGAATCAAGCAAGACCTTGACTCCATCCACTCCTATTCTGCACAGATTCTTGCAATCCAGCATCCCCGACAGTCGCCCAAGGCATGGGCATTGATGGAGACGATGGACTACCGATTCGGTAACGATGTCAATCGGAAAACGACAGAAATATTCGATGGCATCTCTATGAGAATTGAACAACATCGACTTCTGGCGACGGCAAACAAAGAAAACGCTTCGAATTCGATCTATGGGATAACGTTCTTAGGTATCCTCATCACTCTCGTTGTAAGCTATCTTACCATACAGAGAATTTCCAAACCGATTGTTACTGTTACCAAAGCAGCCAACAGCATTGCCAATGGCGATTACTCACAACGCCCTGCTGTAAAGACACACGATGAAATCGCAGTTTTGGCGGAATCTTTCTGCTGTATGGCGGAATCGATCCAGCAATCTCAACGCACACTGAAACAAAGTAATGAACGATACCATGATCTTTTTGAGAGTACGAGCGATCTCATACAGGCTATGGCGCCGAACGGACATATGTTATATGCAAATCGGGCGTGGCGCGAGGCGCTTGGATACACGGAGGAAGAGTTGATCAATCTCAACATAGACAGTGTGGTTCATCCTGACAACCTGACTCAGTGTTCAGAGACGCTTCAACGAGTGATGAGCGGTGAGAAGTTTGACGCAATTGAAATCCGGTTTGTGACAAAGGATAGGAATACGATAGTTGTTGAGGGGAGCGTGGCTTGTCGTTTCGAAGCCTTTCAACCGACGGCAGTTACTTGTTTTTTTCGAGACATTACCGAGCGGAAGAAAGCGGAAGAGCAAACCAAATTTCATGCAAGGCTGTTAAATACCGTTGGTCAGGCAGTAATTGCAACCGACATAAATGGCTCTGTTATTTATTGGAACAATGCAGCAGAAAAAATTTATGGTTGGTCTTCGGCTGAAGCCATGGGACAAAACATTATCGATTTAACGCCCGCGCAGCAGACCAGAGAGCAAGCTACTGAAATAATGAAACAATTAAACGAGGGGAATTCGTGGTCTGGTGAGTTTTTGGTTAAAAGGAAAGACGGCAGCAGTTTTCCGGCGTTTGTATCAGACTCTCCGATTCATGACCAGCAGGGCAAATTAATCGGTATCATAGGAATTTCAGGCGACATCTCCGAGCGCAAAAAGGCAGAGAAGGAAATTAGCATGCTCGCCGATGTGCTAAAAAGTATTAACGAATGTGTGAGTATTACCGATACCGAAAATAATATTCTTTTCGTCAACGACGCGTTTGTAAATACGTACGGCTACACGAGAGATGAACTTATAGGACAAAACATTAGCATCATACGTCCGCTTGAGAATCCACCCAATGCCCTCAGCGAGATTCTCCATGCAACTTCAAACGGCGGATGGCAAAGTGAATTATGGAACCGCCGAAAAGACGGCAGTGAATTTTTCATTCATCTCACCACGACAAATATTAAAGATTCGAATGGACAAGTGACAGCGCTCATTGGCGTCGCCACTGATATCACCGATCGAAAACGGGCGGAAGAAGTCTTACGCGAATCTGAAGAAAAATATAAATCATTTTTCGAAGACGATCTGACCGGCGACTATATAACTACGCTCGATGGACGCTTGCTGGCCTGCAATCTACCTTTTGCAAAAATGTTCGGTTATGCCACTGTCGATGAGGCTCTGAAAATGGACGTCCGCTCGCTCTATCCCGACAAAAAAGCGCGTGAACAGCTACTGAAGCGTTTGACGCGGGAGAAACGCTTGGAATATAATTCGTCGGAACTCATTCGCAAAGACGGAAAAAAAATATATGTTATTGAAAATATGGTCGGAAAATTTAATGAAAAAGGCGAGCTGATCGAGATCAAAGGTTATCTTTTTGACGATACACACCGGCGAAGTCTTGAAACACAATTGATACAATCGCAGAAAATGGAAAGCTTAGGAACCTTAGCCGGCGGCATTGCGCACGATTTTAACAATATTCTCGCGATTATACTGGGACATATCAATTTGGTTCGCAGAAAATTCTCGGACAATGGATATATTACAGACAGTGCGGATACGATCACTACAGCCACGCAGCGAGGAGCAAGCCTGGTCAAACAATTACTTACGTTTGCGCGAAAAAGCGACGTCGTCTTGGAATCGATCCTGATTCATGAAACCATAAAGGAGATCAGGAAATTCATCGAACAAACCTTCCCGAAGACGATTTCGATCCGTACCGATTACGAAAAGGATCTGCCTCCGGTCGTCGCCAATCCTACACAGATTCACCAGGTATTACTCAATCTTTGTATTAATGCGCGCGATGCCATGCCGAACGGCGGTAGTCTTTCCATCACGGCCAAGGGGATCAAAGCACAGGACATTCAGGGGAAAACATCGAAACTACATTCCCCGGAATATATTTACGTCAAAGTGACCGATACCGGAACCGGTATGGATGAAGAGACAAAGAATCGCATTTTCGAGCCGTTTTTCACAACCAAAGGCCGCGACCGGGGTTCCGGCCTTGGCCTGGCAACGGTGTACGGAATCGTGGAATCGCATCATGGCTTGATTGACGTACAAAGCGAAGTAGGAAAAGGAACATCGTTTAATCTTTATTTTCCCGTTCAGCAAAGCTATATCGAACACCTCGCTAAAGAAGTTAGCGTGAATGACATTGCGGGCGGAAATGAAACAATCCTGATTGCGGACGACGAGGAATCGATGAGAAAATTGTTAACCGCTATTTTTGAAGAAAAAGGGTATCATGTTCTGGCGGCGGCTGACGGGCAGGAAGCTTTGGATATGTATGCACAGCAACATGACGACATCGCACTGGTATTTACGGATATGGGATTGCCTAAGATCAGCGGGGAGGAAGTTATTGCGGGTATTCAAAAGATCAATGCCGACGCGAAGATCATAATTTCGAGCGGTTATTTTGGACATAATCGTAAATCGGAATTACTTAAAGCGGGCGTAACGGACTTTGCACAAAAACCGTATTTCCCGGATGAAATTCTGAAGAAGGTCAGAGAGGTGCTTGATCTAAAATAGATCTCGTCACAAAACGAGTTAAAAGTTCAAATCACTTCTCTCCGCCGGAGGAGGCTGTTCCAGAATGGCTTTTCTTGATAGTATGAAGAGAGTTGAAATTATAAACGACAGATATCAAAAATCGGACAGCTGTTACATTTATTCATGTCTCGTTTCTTTGGACACATGTTCAATATGCCCAACCGGCACAAAGCAAAATCGTATTTAACAGGGTCGTTTGGATCTAATTGTCTCAATTTATCCGTAATTTCAATAGCTGTTTTCCATGAAAGATCCGTGCGGTTTGTCAAACCGATATTGTAGGCAATCCTCTGTATGTGTGTATCAACCGGAATAATGAGTTTACTCGCAGGAAGTTTATCCCACAAGCCTAGGTCTATTTGGTCTTTTCTAACCATCCAGCGCAGTAATAAATTTGCTCGTTTGCATGCGCTTTTATTTACAGGGTTTGGCAGAAGATGATTAAATCCGATTCCCTTTGAGCGTTTCCATTTCCAATTTTCCAGATCAATTTTTCTAATTTCATCTACGCATTTTGCCCAAGTCACGCCGAGATGCGCATCTTCCTGTTGATATTGTGAAGAAACCCATTTTCCTATCGAGCCGACTTGATTTAATATTTTTTTCAACGCATAAAGCAGCCGTAACAAATCCGTGTGTTTGATCATACGATAATAGAAACCGCGCCATTTTTTTATTTCAACTTCCGGCTCCATTGTATCCACAAATCGTCGAGGTGAGTGATTCATTAGCTCTATGGCCAATTCACCGGCTTTAATAATTTGTTGAACCTGTCCAAAAGCGAGAGACGTCACGACAAGCGCAACGATCTCTTGATCCTGCGAATCATCAAATCTTTTAACAAGTTGAATGGGATCGGAATAGATAAAACTGTGGTCAAATGTTGCGTAGAGCTTGTCGAGTTGAATTCTTAATTCAGATGTCAAAGTAGATTTTTTCTGCGCTTTTTTGATGTATTAAAAATAACAGTCACACCAAACGGTAGTGTGACTGCATCAAATTAAAGGGACTGAAATTATCAGAGATTATCTTCTCTTGCCGATCTTCTTTGCTGATTTTTTAATCGCAGTTTTCAGCTTCTTTTTAATTGTTTTTTTTACCGCTTTTCTAACGGTTTTCTTTATTTTTTTTGCTGTGTTTTTTTTCTTCGCCGGCATTACTG